>JAHCIE010000052.1 GCA_026129385.1 Anaerolineae bacterium | reverse complement strand
TCCGCGCCCAGAGCATCGATGACGTTGGGCAGGCCTCACCGTGGAGCGCCCCCCTGAGCATCGTCATCAGCGATGCCCCCGCCGACCTTGTCACGGCCGCCACCGGCAACAGCGCGGCGGTCATATCGCTGCGCCCCGGTGAGACGCAGCAGGCGCAGACCTTCACCGCCAGCGACGGCTCGCTGACGAGCATCAGCCTGGCCCTGGCAAGGGAGTCTCCTGCCCCCACATTCCCCTTGCTGGTCAGCGTCACCAACGATCCCGGCGTCGCCAATCTCATCCTCGGTGACGCGCCGGCCGCCCCGGCGCCTACATCGCGTGCGATGGCCGATAAGGCTGGCCCGCGCCCGATTGACGCTGCCTGGGGCCTGGTAGCTCCCACCGATGTGACTTCCACCGCATCGGCCGGACCTGACTGGGTGCGCGTGACGCTCAACAAGCCCCTTCACCTCGGCGCGGGCCAGCGCGTCTACGTCATAGCGCGTCCCTACGAGGCGGGCACGGGCGCGTACCTGTGGCGCACCGATGACCAGAACCCCTATCGGCGGGGAGAGTTCTATCGCGGCCCCGACTGGCAGCGTGACCCGCGTACCGATGCCCTGCTCCGCGTGACTCTCGGCGGCTCGCTCCCCAACCTCGCTCCGCTTACACCGCCTGCGCCCCTCGGCCCGGCTCGCGTCGACACCCACTCGGCCGCCGTGTATCGCGCCATCGCCGACGACCCCAATGGTAACGTGACCCAACTCATGTTTGATTGGGGCGATGGAACCCAGGCTACCCTGGCCGCCCCGACCGGCGGCGGCGTCGTGGATACCAGCCATGCCTGGCCGCGGTCGGGCGTCTACGCCGTGCGCGCGCGTGCGATCGACGCGGCGGGCGCTACCTCGGCCTGGGGGGCGTCCCTCACCGTCACTGTCACGGGTGGAGACACGACGCCCCCTCGCATCGCCAACCTCGCCGTTCTGTCCATCACCCTCAGTAGCGCCGTCGTCACCTGGACTACCGACGAACCGGCCAGCGGGCAGGTCGATTTCGGACCCACCGCCCTGTACGGCGACAGCCTGGCCGGGCCCACGGTCACAACGCGCCATACCATCCCCCTCACCGGCCTGCGTGCCGCCACGACCTATCATTTCCGCGTCAGCGCCGTCGATGCTGAGGGCAACCGCGCCACAGGCCCCGACGCCACCTTCCTCACCGCCACCCCCGGCAGCAATCCACCGCAGCTGACGGTCGTGCATGCCCGCTATGTGACCGCCACGGGCGCGCGCATCACCTGGCGCACGGATCGCCCCACCACTTCTTATGTCGAATTGAGTGTGCCGCCTGGCTCGGCCGTCAGTCTGGGCAGCAGCGACCTGACCATCGACCACAGCGTCGAACTAACGGGGTTGATTCCCGGTTTTCAGTACCACTATCGTGTCCGTTCCGACGACGCGCAGGGCAATCAGGCCCTCGGCGACGACCGCACCTTCATCACGCGCGGCCAGGCTCCCTGGACCATGTACCACTCCTATGCCAGGGTCAACAGCCTCCAGAGCGAGCTACAGCGCCTGGCCGCCGAGTTCCCCGAGGTCGTCAAGCTCACTAGCATTGGCCGCTCCCTTCAAGGCCGCGACATTCTGGCGCTAAAGCTGTCCGACAACCCTACCACCGACGAGGACGAGCCGGAGGTCATCCTGACCAGTGGTCTGCACGCCCGCGAGTGGATCGCCGTCGAAACGCTCCTCTACACGACCTATGAGCTTGTGAATCGCTATGGTATCGACCCCGAGGTGACGCGCCTGCTGGATGGCCGTCAGGTGTGGATTCTGCCCATGCTCAACCCCGATGGCCGTGTCATCGATGGCTACGACGACGGCATCGACCCCAGCCACAGCCGCGACTGGCGCAAGAACGCGCGTGACAACAACGCCGACGGCGTGTGGGACGTGTGCGACGGGGTCGACCTTAATCGCAACTTCGAGTTAGGATGGGGTATCGGCGCGAGTGCCAGCCCCTGTCACGAAGAGTACCAGGGGCTGGCCGCAGGGTCGGAGCCAGAGACCCAGGCGCTGCGCCAGTTCATGCTGACCCGGCGCGCCCACGTCGTCACCGACATTCATGCCTACGGCAACGAGCTTCTATACCCGTGGGGCTACCGGATGACGCCCGCGCCGGACGACGTCCGCCTAAAAGCAGTCGGTGCGGAACTGGCCGCCCTCGTTCCCAACACGTCGGCCCGCCAGGCGGGACTCTACGGCGCGGAGGGCGGCGCGTTCGACGACTGGGCCTACGCCAGCGGCCATGCCCTGACTTTCACTCTAGAGGTGGGAACGGCCGACCGACCGGCCGCCGCCAGCATCCTGGCCGTGGCTGCACCCTATCGACCATTACTGCAACGCCTCATCGACCTGGCTGCCGATCCGTGGGGCGCACCGCCCGGCCCCACGCCCGCGCCATAGGTCCCCCGGCTTCCCTCTCACACGTTGACGTTCACCAATGGCGACACATCCAGCGCAGTTTCCCCTCCGCGCCCCGTTCTGCTATGATTGGAGCGTTCCCGTGTCTACTACACGCTAGAGGGCCATCATGCAGCTGACTCGATTTGCCTGGTATGCCTGGTTCGTATTGGGCTACAACGTCCTGGTCATTCTTTGGGGGGCGGTCGTGCGTGCGACTGGCTCTGGCGCGGGTTGCGGCGCACACTGGCCGCTATGCAACGGCGAAGTCGTGCCCATGTCGGCCCAGACCCACACCCTCATCGAGTTCAGCCATCGCCTGAGCAGTGGGCTGGCGCTTCTCGTCGTCGGCATCCTGGCCGTGTGGGCCTTCCGCGCCTATCCCAAAGGCAGCCTGGTCCGTCGCGGCGCTGTGCTATCTGTCATCTTTATCCTCACCGAGGCGCTACTTGGGGCGGGCCTGGTCCTCTTCGAACTGGTGGCTCACGATGCCTCGCTGACTCGCGCCGTCTCGATGGCCCTACACCTCGTCAACACCTTCATCTTGCTTGGCGCGCTGACGCTCACCGCCTGGTGGGCTTCGGGCGGCGGGCCACTGCGCATCGGCCAGCGTAGGGGCCTGGCCGTAGGCCTGATTCTTGGTCTCATCGGCACGGCCATCATTGGCGCGAGCGGGGCCATCGTCGCCCTCGGTGACACTCTCTTCCCCAGCGCCAGTCTGGCGGAGGGACTCTCTCAGGACCTGGACGCCACGGCGCACTTTCTAGTTCGGCTGCGGGTCGTTCATCCGATCATTGCTATCCTGGTTGGTGTTGGGCTGATCCTGCTGGCCCAATACGCTAAACGCCGCGCGCCCGCGGCCAACGTCAACCGCATGGCAAACATCGTCACCACCCTGGTCCTCATCCAGTGGGCGGCCGGCTTCATCAATGTCATCCTGCTGGCTCCCGTCTGGATGCAACTGGTCCATCTGCTGCTGGCCGACCTGGTGTGGATCGCCCTCGTGCTGCTGGGGGCGACCGCGCTCAGCCAGCCTGAGGCCGTTGCCGCCGCCGATGCGACCCGTGTCGGCAGCATATCCACCACCGAGTCACCCGCGAAATGACACGTGATGCGTGAAACGTGATGCGTGAGAAGAGAGGATCTCAAATCGCCTATCTCTAATCTCTGTCCTCACGCACCACGTTGCAACCACGCCGTGTCCACGCCCCCGTGCCGAAACGCCGGGCTGTCGACAAGCCACCGCAGTAGCGGCAGCGTCGTTGGCAGCCCCTCGATGACCATCTCGCCCAACGCCCCGGCTAGCCGCGCCACCGCTGTCGGTCGGTCTGGCCCCCAGGCGATGACTTTCGCCAGCAGCGAGTCGTACCACGGCGGGATGGTGTAGCCCGTCGTCAGGTGGCTGTCCACGCGGATACCGGGGCCGCCGGGCGGTTGATAGCGGGTCACCGTCCCGACGCGCGGCAGGAAGTCGTGGTCAGGGTCCTCGGCAGTCACCCGCGCCTCCACCGCCCAGCCCAGCGGCGCGAGGCGTAGCGAGCCATAGTTCGCTTCGCCAGCCGCCACCCGGAGTTGCTCCGCAACCAGGTCCAGCCCCGTCACCATCTCCGTCACGGGATGTTCCACCTGGAGTCGCGCGTTCATCTCCATAAAGTAGAACTGCCCATCCGCATCAACCAGGAACTCCGCCGTCCCCACGTTGACATAGCCCGCCGCCTGGGCCAGCCGACACGCCGCCGCGTGCAGCGCGTCCCGCATCGGCGCAAGCAGATGGGGCGCGGGCGTCTCCTCCAACACCTTCTGTCGCCGCCGCTGCGCCGAGCAGTCGCGCTCGCCCAGGGCAACGACGTACCCGCGTGCATCGGCCAGAATCTGCACTTCCACGTGGCGGGCGTGGCCCAGCAGCTTCTCCATGTACAGCGTGCCGTCGCCGAACGCGCCCACCGCCTCGGCGCGCGCCGCCGCGAATTGGCCCGCCAGCGCTGCGCCATCTTCCACGCGACGAATGCCGCGCCCACCGCCCCCCGCCGCCGCCTTCAGCAGCACAGGGTAACCCAGGCCATCGGCCGCCCGCCGCGCGGCCGCCTCATCGGTCAAGATGCCACTGCCTGGAATGACCGGCGCGCCTACGCTCGCCGCCAGGGCACGGCTGGCCGCCTTATCCCCCAGACGGGCAATCGCATCGGCGGACGGCCCCACGAACACCAGCCCGGCATCGGTCACCTGGCGGGCAAAGGCCGCACTCTCGGCCAGGAATCCGTAGCCAGGGTGAATCGCCTGCGCGCCCACCGCCAGCGCCGCCTGGGTCAGGGCCGGCCCATTGAGATAGCTCAGGCCGGGCGCGGCCGGGCCGATGCATACGACTCCGTCGGCCAGCCGCGCGGGCAGGCTGTCGCGGTCGGCGTCGGACACGGCTAGCGTCGCCCGCACCCCCAGCGCGCGACATGTGCGTAGAATGCGCAGCGCGGCCTCGCCTCGGTTAGCAATCAAGATGTGGGAAAACATGGGAAGATAGGCAATCAGGGATTAGCGAAGGTCATCAAGGGCTGGTCGTACTCGACCAGCGCGCCGTTCTCGGCCAGGATGGCCGTGATGCGCCCCCCTATCGTGGCGCGGACCTCGTGCAACGTCTTCATCACGTCGATGAGGGCCACCACTTGCCCGGCCTCCACGCTGTCGCCCACCTCGACGAAGGGCGGCACATCGGCCGCTCCCGACCGGTAGAAGATGCCGAGCAAGGGGGCCGTCAACGCCTGCGGCGCCTCCGTAGGCGGCGGGTTTTCCCCCACCGCCGCCACTGGCTCACCTGCGCCCGCCGCCCCGCGCGCCTCCCGCCGCAGCACCAGGCGTAGCGCCTCGACCTCCAGCTCCATCTCGCCTACCCCGCTTGCCGCGAAGGCGTGGAGAAGAGCGGCCACCTCGGCCGGCCCCCAGGTCAGAGTGCGCTCGATGCTCGTCTCGTCCACGAGAGCCTCCTGGGCGCGGCGGGCCGCCAGCGCCGCCTCCACCGTCACCGCCTCGAAGCGAAGCCGCGCGCCGGGCCGCGCCTGCCCGACCACTCCAATGTCCGCGCCAATGACAGTCGCAATCTTAGTGTAGCCGCCGGTCGTCTGGCGGTCGGCCATGAGAACAATAGGCTGGCCGCTGTGGGGAACCTGCACCGCCCCCAGGGCGATGCCCTCCGAGGTCAGGTCGGCGCCATCCACGTGACTCAGCGGTGGGCCGCTCAGCCGTACCCCCATGCGGTTCGAGTCAGGCTGCACAGTGTAAGTCGCGCTCAAGAAAGTCGCGACGGCGTCGGGCGTGAAACCCTCGGCCTGCGGGCCGAGAATGACTCTCACCGTCGCCTCGGCCGGGTAGGGCGGCCATAGGTCGCGCCGTACCCGCCGCCCCGCCAGCGCTTCCAGGCCCTGTCGCGGTGTACCCACCGGCAGCCTATCATTCTCCCGCAGCGCGCGGCCCGCCAGTCCGCCCAACCCGGCCCCCAGGTGCGTGGCGCGGCTATCATGGTGGGGCGGAACATCGATGCCACCCGCGACGCACAGGTAGGCCCGCGCCCCCTGCTGTGCCCCGCCGATGGTGAGCCGGTCGCCATCCTGCACCCTCAGCGCCTGCCAGGGCGCGACCGCGCTACGCGCCCCGCCCACGGTCTGTAACCACGCCTCGAATGGCGCGCCCGCCAGGGCCACCACCATCGTGCCCTCGGCAACCAGTATCGGCCCCGCCAGCGTGATTTCCAGAGCCGCCGCGTTGGGTGGGTTACCGACTACCAGGTTGCCCAGGCGCAGCGCCAGCGAGTCCATTGCCCCCGCCGGCGCGATGCCCTGGTCGCCGAGGCCATCGCGGCCCAGATCCTGCACGCTCGTGAGCGGGCCTGGCCTCACCACCCGCAACGTAGCCATCAGCCCCCCGCCGCGATCGCTACGAAGCGCACCTGATCCCCTGCGCGTAGCAGCGTGGGTGGGTCGCGACGTGGGTCGTACAGCGTGAGCGGGGTACGACCAATCAGCCGCCACCCGCCCGGCGACACCAACGGATAGACACCGGTCTGGTCGCCGCCGATGCCGACACTGCCGACCGGCACAGCGCGGCGCGGCGTCGCCAGGCGTGGCGTCGCCAGGGAGGGATCCAGCCCTGACAGATAAGGAAAGCCAGGCATGAAGCCGATGAACATCACCGTGTACACGGCCGCCGTGTGGCGCGCGACGACTTCGGCCTCGCTCAGGCCCGTGAGGCGCGCCACGTCAGCCAGGTCGGGGCCATGGTCACCGCCATAGCGCGCCTGAATCTCCACCAGCCGTCCCGGCGCCGAATGCTCGATGTCCAACTGACTCACAGCCGACTCGACTGCCGCCGCTACCGCGCCAGGCGCGCTGACGAGCGGGTCAAACCCTACCAACAGCGTGCGATAGGCGGGCGTCACGTCCCGCAGCCACGCCGGCGCGGCCGCCACCAATGCCTGGCCCAGGGCGCGGGCGGCCCGATTGGCGGCGATCAGATCGCGGTCGCGGAACTCGACCAGCACGGCGGCGTCACCGACGAGGGTGAGATGCGGAGACACAATAGGCATGGGCGGATTATACACCAACGTGAACCATGATGCGTGAGACGTGAGAGCGGTGGAAGTGGTTCGCGTTTCACGCCGCGCGCTGCACGTTCCAGGTTGCGCGACGCAACCGGCCCAGCCTGACAATCGTATATTAAACAGGAGCTTATGCCCACCCTATGCCGTGGGCGAAAGAGAGGTAATATGGCGCTACGATTTCGCCAGCTTGGTGTACTGCTCTTCCTCATCCTCGGCCTTCTGTTCCTGGTCACGCCCGCCCAGGCGGCTACCCCTCGCAACGGCGAGACCGTCACCATTGCCGCCGACGAGACCATCGACGACGACGTGTATCTCTTCGGCAACACCGTCATCATCGATGGCACAGTCAAGGGTGATGCTATTGCCATGGCCCAGCGCGTCATCGTCAATGGCACGGTCGAAGGCAACCTGGAGGCGGCCGCGGCCAGTGTCACCGTCAACGGCCGGGTCGGTCGTAACGTCCGTGCCGTAGGCTACGCCGTCAACCTCGGCCCCCAGGCGCGCGTCGGGAAGGACACTCTGGTCGGCGGGTGGAGCCTGATCACCGCGCCCGGTAGCGTAATCCAGGGCGACGTCATGGCGGGTACGTACCAGGCCCGCCTCGAGGGGGAAATCGGCCAGGACTACGACGGCAGCCACACCGCCCTGGACCTGAATGGCAGTGTCGGCGGCAACGTCAGTGTAGAGATAAGCCCCGACTCAAGCAGCCAGACCGTCAACCCGGCCATGTTCATACCCGGCATGCAGGCGACGAGCGTGCCCAGGGTCGCGCCCGGCTTCCGCGTCGGCGACAATGCCCAGATTCACGGCTCACTGAGCTACACCAGCCCTGTCGCGGCGGCGATTTCCTCGTCGGCCCAGATCAGCGGGCCAGTGCAGCAGACAACGAATGTGGCAGCCGAGCAAGCGCGACAGGCCGCCGCTGAGCAGGCCGCCTACAAAGCCTCACCCCAGGCGCGCCTCCTTGACTTCCTCCGCCGCTGGGTCACCCTGCTCATCGTCGGCTTGTTACTGGTGTGGCTCGCCTGGCCCCTGATGTCCAGCGCCGCCGTCATTATGACGGAGCGTCTGGCCGCGAGCGTAGGGTGGGGCGTCGCCGCCCTGGTGGGCACGCCCTTCGTGCTACTCCTCCTCATTCTGGTCGCCGTCATCCTGGGCATCACCTTCGGCCTGATGACCCTTAGCGGCCTGAGCGTAGCCTCGGTGGTCGGCGCACTCCTCGCCAGCGGCGGCCTGCTATTCGCCTTCCTCACCGCCGTCGCCTGGGTTAGCAAAGTCGTGGTCGGTATCGCCCTGGGTCGGGCCATTTTCGCTCGTACGTCGCCCGCGGGGACCGGCAGCCGCTGGTGGCCGATGCTACTGGGCGTCAGCCTGCTGGCCTTCGGCCTGTGGGCGCTGAGCTTCATCCCATACCTGGGCGGCCTTGCTGACCTGGTTATCACCGTTCTGGGCCTGGGGGCGCTGGTCGTCGCCGCCTGGAATCGCTGGCGACCCACAGTGGCCACCCCAGCCTCCCCAGCGATCACGCCTATCGGCTAGGCGTGGCTCGTGGCAAGGCCCGCAGGGGTTAGTAACCTCTTCGGGCCTTGCGCCATCTTGCGCCGCGTCAATTCTATGGTACAATAGCGGCCAGTGCGGCGGCCTACGTCCATATTTTCACGTCACCGCCACGGAGGATTCGCATGAGCCATTGGGATGAAACGTGGGCGGTCGCCCGGTCCGCCGAGGACATTGACGAGGCGATCCAGATGCTGGGTCGCGAGATTTCGCTAGATTATGTCGGCAAAGGCTCCATTTTGCTGCTTACCACCGCCCGACTCTCGTCAGTGTTGTATTTCTTCGGGGCGCTAGGGCGCGCCATCAACCCCGACTTGCCAATCCAGATGGGGCTGGTTGACATTGTCGAGGCAGACGGTGAGCGGCGGGTAGTCTACCTCGACGGGGTGGGTGGCCTGGTGTCCGGCGCTCACGTCATCCTTGCCCGCCCGCTGATGACCACCGGCGAGACTATGGCCTTCCTCAAACAGCAACTCCTGGCCGACGGCGCGAAGAGCGTCAAGACATGCGTCCTGCTCGATAAAGCCTGGCGCAAGTCCATCGTCGACGCCGACTACATCGGCTTCCGCGTCACGTCGTCGGTATTCCTGGCGGGCTATGGCTTCGACGACGGCGCTGGCTACGGCCGCCTCCTCGATCACCTTGTCAAGAGCGAAGGCCCCAAGAAGTAGCGAGTCCTCTCCAACGACGTCCCCCTGCTTGCATGAGCAGGGGGATTTTGATTCACGCCGCGTCGCTCGTGACATAGGGTTGTCACTCGACTGTGGGATACTGGAGACCTGAGACCAATTCACCCCTAGCGAAAAGGAGACAGCCCGATGACCGCTTCCCCCGCCTTTGTGATTATCGACACGATCAGCATCGATGAGACGGTGGCATTCTACACCCAGAAGCTCGGCTTCGAGATCGACCGCCAGAACCCAGAGTTCGCCCAGTTCTGCACGCCCAACGGCGGGACAACGCTCGCCGCTCAGCGGCGCGACGGTGTGGCGCCAGCGCAGGGCATCGAGCTATGGTGGGACACCGACAATGCCGATACGCTCTACGCGACGCTGACCGGCCGCGACGTGCCCATCGCCTATCCGCCCACCGACTTCCCCTTCGGCCGCGCCTTCGGCATCATCGACCCCAGCGGCCACACGCTACACATGCTGCAAGCGAGGTAGACAGAGTGGCATACTGGGTCAACACGGTGTCGCTGAATCACGTCCAGCTGGGCATGGCGGGCGGGTTCACCCAGGCTAACCACGGCCGCGGCGACGGCCTGCGCCGCCTGGCGCAGGGCGACCTCATCGTCTTCTACTCGCCCCGCACGGCCTATCCCGACGGCGCGCCGCTCCAGCAATTCACCGCCCTGGCCCGCGTCCTCGATGACATGCCCTACCAGGCCGAGATGTCCAGGGACTGCCACCCGTGGCGGCGGCGGGTCGAGGCGCTGCCCGCGCGGGCGATCGACATCCAACCGCTTATCGCCAACCTGGACTTCATCGCCGACAAGCGGCGCTGGGGCTTCCCCTTCCGCCGTGGCCTTTTCCAGATCAGCGAGGCCGACTTCCACCGCATCGCCGCCGCAATGGAGCCTTCCGCCTGCCCTTTGTGATTATCAGACGTGGGTTAGCGTGGCTCGTGCGCAGGCACAGCGTTGTAACGCTCGGCGAGAGCGCGGGCGGCGGCAGCCACGGTCTGGCGCATCGCCAGCGGGGAGAGGACCTCGGCGGCCGCGCCCCAACCCAGCAGCCAGGACACTAGCTCGTGCTCGGCGCGGGGGCGAAAGACCATCACCACCCCATCGGCATGCGGCTCTTCGGCGACAAACACCGCCGGTCGGTCCTCCCGCGCCCAACGCACCACGTCTGGCGCGAATAGCACGCGCACCTCGACCGGGCCAAGTTCCAGCGGCGGCGGGCGACGCATGGAGACCGGCCGCTGCTGGAACCGCTCGCCCGTCGGACGCAGGTCGTCCATGCGGTCCAGGCGGAAAGCGCGCATATCCTGGCGACTGCGACAGTACGCCATAAGCATCCACACCCCCGCCACCTGTACCAGGCCGTGGGGTTCCACGTCGCGCTGCGTCGGCTCGCCCTGGCGGGCGTGGTAGGCGATGTGAACGATCTCGTGGTCCTGCACGGCACGGCGCAGCACAGCCAGCCGCTCGGCGACGGCGGGGGCATGGCCACGCACGCGCCCGACGAACCGCAGCGAGTCGAGCAGGGAGTCCACCTCCTGCCGCGTCGCTTCGGGCAGAATCTTGGTCACCTTCTTGCGCGCTGAGGCGACGGCCTCGGCGTAGGGAGCGTCAAGTTGCTCGGCGACGAACGTCGCCCCCAACAGCAGCGCGCCCGCCTCGTCGGCAGTGAGTATCAAGGGGGGCAGGAAGTAACCCTCGGCCAGGGAATAGCCGTAGCCGGGGGTCGAGACGACGGGCACACCCGCCTCGCACAGCGCCTCCACATCGCGATAGATGGTGCGAACGCTGACTTCGAACTGGGCAGCCAGGTCCTCGGCGCGGGTGTACTGGCGCGCGCGGAGCTCAAGGGTAATGGCGAAGAGGCGGTCGGTGCGGTTCATTCCCGCACACTGTCCCGGGGGGCCTCATCGTCTATCGCCCTGCCCTCTTCGTCCACGCCCAGCATCCGAACGTCTTCGAGATCGACATGTCGCCCGGCAGCTCGCTTCGAGGCGATCAAGTCATCCCTGGAGACGACGTAGAAGGGCCGCCCCTGGTAGTCCATCTCCTGGCGGTTCTGCCACGCAGCTCCGAACGTGAGACCCGGCGTCGACGTCTGAACGTCGATACGAACGCGGTCGTTGAAGATGGTGATCTCCTGGGCGAGGAGCTCATCAGCGGTAATGAGCGACACCGTGCCAAGCTGCGCGTCAAGCAGGGCATCGAGCAGACGCTGTGCGTTGTCGGGGGTAGCTTCAATGGGGATGTCGAGGTCGAAGGTGGCGCAGGGCACGCCGTGGAGTGCAGCCGCGATCCCGCCGATGACGACGTACCTAACCTGAGACTTGTGTAAGGACGCGAACACGTCCCGCAATCGGTTCAGCACGCTTCTGCTCCACGATTCGAGGGTTCAGTTCGAGGATGAAGTCAGTGTACTCCACGAATAGATCCATGCGCTCCTGGAGAGTGAGCGACTGGAACCAGCGCGCCTTCCCTGCGGGCGTCTCGTGGTCACGGTCGTGGGAGATAGTCTGCATCGTCACGCCTTCGCTCCATTACCCTAACACAGTTCAGTGACGGGGCAGGATGCTCCTGCCCCGTCGTCGAGCGTCCTTCTAGCGTCGCTTGCTCTTGCTGTCCTTGCCATCGCGGCGCGGCGGGGGCGCGGTACGTGTCGCGTTCGACGCGGCGGCCGGCTGAGCCATCGCCGCCATCGCCGCCTGGCCGCGCTTCTGTAGCAAAGCCACCAGTTCCGCCTCACGGCCCATATGGCACTGCTTGAACTTTTTGCCGCTGCCGCACGGGCACGGGTCATTGCGGCCAAGAACGCTACCGGCCGGTTTACGCGAGGGCGCGGCCTGAGTCGTCGTCTGCCCGCCCGCGCCCTGGTAACGCGTGGCGCGGGGCATGGCCACGCGCCGCGCAGGGGGCTGGCTCGTCTCCGGTGCGACGTGCAGCATGAGTCGCGCCACGTCCTCCTGGATAAAATCGGTCAACTGGCCGAACATGGCGAAGGCCTCACGGCGATAGGTGACCACAGGGTCTTGCTGGGCATAGGCGCGTAGGCCAATGCCCTGGCGCAGCTCGTCCAGGGCCGTCAGGTGGTGAATCCAGCGGTTGTCGATGGCTCGCAACAAGACAGCGCGCTCGATCTCGCGCATCATCTCCGGGCCAAACTCCTGCTCGCGCAGATCGTAAGTCTGCTCGGCCAGATCGACTAGCGACTCTTTGATCTGGTCGGGATAGAGCTGCCCCCACTCGGCGGGCGGTGTCGTGTTCCCAATGGGAATGACACGCTGCACGTCGCGCAGCAGCCCCTCCATGTCCCACTCGCTGCGGTCGCCCTGGGTATGCTGGTCGACGAGGGCGTCGAGTTCCTTCTCGATCATGCCCATGATGGTCGGGCGCAGCGTCGTCTTGCTCAGGGCGTCGGTGCGCTGCTGGTAGATGAAGGCGCGTTGCTGGTTGATGACGTCGTCGTACTGGAGCAGATGCTTACGCAGATCGAAGTTGTAGCCCTCGACCTTCACCTGCGAGTTCTCCAGTGCGCCACTCACCATGCGATGCTCGATAGGCACGTCCTCTTCCAGGCCCAGGCGGTCCATCAACCCCGCCACGTTCTGCCCACCGAAGCGCACCATCAACTCGTCGTCCAGGGCAACGTAGAAGCGCGACGAGCCGGGGTCGCCCTGGCGGCCGGCGCGACCGCGCAACTGGTTGTCGATGCGCCGCGCTTCGTGCCGTTCCGAGCCGATGACATAGAGGCCGCCCACCGCCCTCACCCGATCGCCGTCGGCCTTGGTGCGACGCCATTGTTCGGCCAGCACCCCGGCCCAGCCGCCCTCGAAGCGAGCCGTGGGCTCCTGGCCCTTGCGCAGCATGTCCAGGGCCTCGTTCCATTCGACCTCGCTGATGGCGTTGAGGTCGAATTCGCGCTTGCGCAGTTCCTCGCGGGCCAGATTTTCGGCGTTGCCGCCCAGAAGGATGTCCACGCCGCGCCCGGCCATGTTGGTGGCGATGGTGACGGCCCCTGGCCGGCCGGCCTGGGCGATGATCACCGCCTCGCGCTCGTGATTTTTGGCGTTGAGGACGTTGTGGTCGATGCCGCGCCGCCGCAGCAGGTTGGAGACGAACTCGGAGGTCTCGATGGCGCTGGCGCCCAGCAGCACCGGCTGCCCGCGCTCGTGCGCGGCCACGACTTCTTCCAACACGGCGTTGAACTTGGCCCGCTGGCTTTTGTACACCTGGTCGGCGTTGTCGCTGCGCTGGGTGGGCACATTGGTGGGGATGGCGGTCACTTCCAGGTTGTAGATGCGCCCGAATTCCTCTTTCTCGGTGGCGGCGGTGCCGGTCATGCCCGCCAGTTTGCGGTACATGCGGAAGAAGTTCTGGAAGGTGATGGTGGCCAGGGTCAGGTTCTCGCGGCGGATGCTGACGCCTTCTTTGGCCTCGATGGCCTGGTGCAGCCCCTCGGAGTAGCGGCGGCCATACATCAGGCGGCCGGTGAATTCATCGACGATCAATACCTCGCCATCCTGGACGACATAATCCTTATCGCGTTTGAACAGCACCTGGGCGCGCAGGGCGTTGTCCAGGTAGGGGGCCATCTCGGCGTACTCGCCCTCGTACAGCGTCTTGCCCTCTGGCACACCCACCCAGCGTTCGATTTTGTGCAGGCCCTCGTCGGTCAGGGTGACGATGCGGTCCTTCTCGTCGATCTTGTAGTCATCTTCTTCGTGCAGCCGCGGCACCAGTTGGGCGAAGCGACGGTAGTGGTCGCTGGATTCCTGGGCCGGGCCGGAGATGATCAGTGGGGTGCGGGCTTCGTCGATGAGGATGTTGTCGATCTCATCGACGATGGCATAGTTCAGTTCTCGTTGCGACAGTTGGGCCATGTCGACGGCCATGTTGTCGCGCAGGTAATCGAAGCCGAACTCGTTGTTGGTGCCGTAGGTGATGTCGGCAGCGTAGGCCTCCTGCTTCGCCGCGTGCTCCATCTGGGAAAGATTGACGCCGACGGTCAGTCCCAGAAAGCGGTAGATCTTGCCCATCCAGTCGGCATCGCGCTGGGCGAGATAGTCGTTGACCGTGACGATGTGCACGCCCTGGCCGGACAGCGCGTTCAGGTAGGCCGGCAGCGTCGCCACCAGCGTCTTGCCCTCGCC
>JAHCIE010000519.1 GCA_026129385.1 Anaerolineae bacterium | reverse complement strand
TAGGCGCGCCGCCGAGGCGCGTCAATTCCGCAACGGGATGGAAGGCTATCAATTCTACTATGGAATATACCACGAAACGACATGAACTAGCAATCGAGACTCCAGGGCCAGCCATGGCATGAGAATCGTTTGCATAATGCTAGCGAAGGGGTTATCATTTCCCCGACGGTCGCTAGTCGGGCCGCCCGCCACGAGGATAGGTTATGGTCAAACTGCTGATGACTTGGGATGTCCGGCCAGGTAAGGAAGAGCCTCACATTGAGTTTGTCGCCAAGACGTTCATTCCGCGCATGGTGCGGCTGGACATGCGGCTGATCGATATCTGGTCGACCCTGTATGGTCAGGATGTACCGCAGATGAGCATTGGCTGGGCGGCCGAGGACCGGCCCACGGCGCTCCGGGTCATGAACACGCGCGAGTGGCGCAGCCTCCACGAGCAATTGGGTGAGTTTGTGACCGACTTCCGCTTCAAGATCGTACCCCTCGACACGGTGGTGTGAGGGGTACGCCAGGGACAGGCTAGGTAAGCTCGCGCGGGATGGCTACATCCCGCGCTTCGCGTGCGGCGGTTTTGGCTATCGGTGGCGAGCCGTGTCAGCGTCACTCGCTCTTGGGCGCTGACGCCTCGCTGGCCGCCGGTGTTTCGCTCTTCTTCTCGACGCCGTTGGTGGCTACGGTGTCGCTCTTTTTCTCGCTACCTACCCCCACGGTCTTGGACGAACTGCCCGCTTTGTCGGTGCTGTACCAGCCCGACCCCTTGAACACGATGGGCGCGGGTGTGATCAGCCGGCGGACCGCCCCCCCACAGGTGGGGCATGTCGCCAGCGCGTTCTCACTGAACGATTGCCACTTCTCGAACTCACCGCACGTCTTGCATTCGTAAACGTATGTCGGCACGGTTTCTACCCTCAAGACACGATAACCGCCGGCCCGCGGCCGACGGCAACCCATGCTGCTGCTTGTTTGAGCCGCGACAGGCGAGGAGTCTTACGTCAGTACGCGCCTTCGCCCAGGAGGACGGTTGGGATGGTGCGCAGCAGAATCTTCATGTCCAGACCCAGCGACCAGTTCTCCGCGTAGTATAGGTCCAGCATGACCATCTCGTCGAAGGTCAGGTTGCTGCGGCCGCTCACCTGCCACAGGCCGGTGATGCCGGGCGCGACTTCGAGCCGCCGCCGATGCCACTCGTCATATTTTTCGACTTCGTCGGGCACGGGGGGGCGCGGGCCGACCAGGCTCATGTCGCCCAGCAGGACGTTGAAGAATTGGGGCAGCTCGTCCAGGCTGGTGCGACGTATGAAGCGGCCGACGCGGGTGCGGCGCGGGTCGTCGCGCATCTTGAACAGCGGCCCGCTGGCCTCATTGTGCGCCAGGAGCCTGGCCAGCTCCTGGTCGGCGTCAATCCGCATCGAGCGGAACTTGTAGACCGTGAATTCGCGGCCATTCATGCCCACCCGCGTCTGCCGATACAGGACCGGTCCCGGCGAGTCGAGCTTGATGGCGGCTGCGATGAGCGCCATGATGGGTGAGGTGACAAGGACGGCCAGCGAGGCCAGCGTCACGTCCAGGCCGCGCTTGACGGCGCGATTCCAGCCGCGAATGTTGGTGTCGCGGACGCCGATGAGTGGGATGCCGTTGATGGTTTCGATGTGCAGTTGGTTCAGGCGCATCTGGAACATGTCGGGCACGATGCGCGTCCGGACCGACAGATGCTCGCACGCCTCTAGCACCCGGCTGATGCTGTCGCGGGCGTACCAGGGCAGCGTGATGATCACATCATCGATGCGATACTCCCTAAGCACACCGGGTGTGTCGGCAATCGTGCCGAGGGATGGAAAACGACCGATGGAGCCGCCGGCCTTTTCGGGGTCATCATCGACGTAGCCAATGACCTGATAGCCTAGCTCCGGTTGGGCGACGATGTTGCCCATGATGGCACGACCGACCTCGCCAGCCCCGACGATGAGCAGGCGGTCGGTGGCGATGCCGCGCCGGTGCAGCGAGCGGCGGATCGCGCCTGCCACCAGGCGGCTAAGCGAGACGAGCACGACAACGATGACGGCGGTATAGAGGAGCATGAGGCGCGAGACGGCCAGCGGACGTGAGGAGAAGTACCAGACGATGAGGGCGGCGACACCCACCACCGTGCCGCTGAAGATGAGATAGACCGAGTCCAGCCAGGACGCGGTGCGGCGTTGGTCGTACAGGCCCTCGATCTTGTAGGCCAGCAGCAGAATGACCATGAGCAGCAGCGCTGACCCGTAGTACGCGCTGAATTCGACGAAGTTTTCCTCGTCGACCGGCTCGATCCATTGGACGTGGTAGCGCAGCCAATAGGCCAGGGCAAAGCCCACCAGAATCAGAACCGCGTCGCCGATGACGGTGGCGAGCTTCCAGCGGCGGCGAAAGTCGGTGTTCACGCGCCGCCTCCCGTCGTGGTCGCCGTCATGTGGGGCAGGGGGCGTCCCGCCAGCACTGCGTCGTAGACAGCCGCTGTCGCCCGGGCGGTGCGTTGCCAGGTGAAGGTCGCCGCCCGCGCCAGCCCGCGGGCGCGCAGGTCGGCGCGCAGGTCAACGTCGGCCAGAGCCTGGCGCACGGCCTCGGCCAGCGCGTCAACGTCCGTCGCCTCGACCTGCATGCCCGCGTCGCCGACCACCTCTGGCAGCGACGAGGCTGTGGAGGTGATGACCGGCGTACCGCAGGCCATCGCCTCCAGCAGCGGCAGACCGAAGCCCTCGTATCGCGAAGGGTACACGAAT
>JAHCIE010000518.1 GCA_026129385.1 Anaerolineae bacterium | reverse complement strand
AGCAGCATCGCCGCCACCATCGGAGCCTCGTTGGGGTCGTCACGCTGGTACACCTGCGCCATGGGCTCCAGCAGCGCGGCAGGCGCGCGGGGAATGGGCGCGGTGAAGGCGCTCACCCGCTCCCATTCCACCACTGGTAGCCGCGCCTCGCTGATGACGTAGGATGGCGTCTCAGTGGGCGTGGGCGTCAGCGTGAGCGAGGGCGGCGGGGTGCGCGTCGGCCAGGGCGTTGCGCTCGGCGTGGGGGTTGACGTGGCATACAGCGCCGCACTGAGGAGGGCCGGCTGCACCTGGCCCGCGCGCTCGGCGTCTTCGATGACCGCGCCAATGACCAGGGACACGGGATCAAAGGTCGACTGGGGCGGCGCTACGGCGGCGGGCGCGGCGGACCGACGCACGGCCAGATTCGCGCCGGTGAGCGTCGCTAATACGGCCGCCACGGCCAGAACCAGCCACAGCGGAGCCACGCGACGCAGCCGCAGGCGACGATCCCACTCGATACGGGGCATCGCCCGCCGTGGCCGGCGGGGTGGCAAGTCTGGCGCGTCATCCATAGGCGTTTGCATAGTGACGACCAATTATAAGAGCGACAGCATCCACCTCGACTCACCAGGGTCTGACGAAAGCCTGACGAAAGGCTAGCCGGGCAAAGATTGACAGGCGATACCCTTCGCCTACACTTATAGACGCACGGCAATAGATGGATAACCGCCCCTGTGGGATGGGATGAGCGAACGATACCACTAGAGGATACGGCATGCGTTTTCCGCCCCGCGATGTGAACCTGTTCCCCGCCGCCTTCCGCGGCCGCCCGCAGGCGCGGCGGCCCGGCTGCCTGCTTGCCCTCCTCGTCGTCGGCGGCATCGCCCTCCTCCTGCTGACCCTGGTTGGCAGCCTGGTCGACCTGTTCACCGATGCCCTCTGGTTCGATAGCATCGGCTATCGTAGCGTCTTCAACGCTGTGATTGGAGCCAGGGCCGCCCTGTTTCTGGGCGGCTTCCTGCTCGCGACAGGCTTCATCCTGGGCAACTGGCTCCTCGCCCGCTGGGTCGCCCGGCGCGAGCCGCGCTTTTTCGGCCAGGAAGACCCCCTGGGCCACCCCGGCCTCGGCTATGCCCTATGGGGTGGCGCCATCGTCGCCGGGCTGCTCCTCGGCATCGCCGCACAAGACGCCTGGCAGGTGGCGCTGCTATACCTCAACCGCAAGGCCTTCGCTGCTAGCGACCCCATCTTCGGCCTAAATGTCGGCTATTACGTCTTCGATCTGCCTGCCGCGCGCCAGATGCAAGGCTGGCTCATCGCCGTCGTCCTGGTCGCCCTGCTCGGCGTCATCAGCCTCTACCTCGTCGCTCGCCGCCCCCAGCTCCAGGCGCGCATCTTCCGCATCCCCCGCGGCACGCGCATTCACGTCGGGCTGCTGGCGGCCGCCATCGCCTTGCTATGGGCGTGGGCTTACTGGCTCGACCGCTTCGACATCCTGTTCTCGCCAACGGGCGTGGTGTACGGCGCGGGCTACACCGACATCCACGCCCTCCTGCCCGCCTTCAACATCCTGGCATTGCTGCTCGTCGCCATGGCGGGGCTGTGCCTCCTCTTCGCCTTCACGGGCTGGTGGCTGCCGCTGACTGTCGGCGTCGGGGCCTGGCTGCTCGTCTCCATCGGCATGCGCGGTATCTATCCCGCCGTCATGCAGAACTACCAGGTGCGGCCTAACGAGTATACCCTGGAAGAGCCATACATCCGCAACGGTATCGACGGCACTCTCCGCGCCTACGGCCTCGACAAGATTGTGGGGCGGGAATTCGATCCGGTACCATTGACAACCCAAACCCTCAACGACAACGCCGCCACCATCCGCAACCTACGCCTGTGGGACTATCGACCCCTGCGTGACACCTACGCCCAGTTGCAGGAGATTCGCTCCTACTACGACTTCGTCGATGTGGACATCGACCGCTACAACTTCCAGAATACGCCGGACGGCACACAGTCGGTCACCCTGTCGGCGCGCGAGTTGTCATCGCGCCAGATCCAGAATCCCACCTGGGTCAACACCCACCTGGAGTTCACCCACGGCTACGGCCTGGTGATGAGTCCGGTCAACGAGGTCACGCAGCAGGGCACGCCGGTGTTCTTCATCGGAAATCTCCCGCCCATCACCACCGTCCCCATCGCCATCACCCAGCCGGCCATCTACTTCGGCGAGGCCACCGACAGCTACGTCTTCGTCAAGACAAAGCGGCCAGAGTTCGATTACCCCGTTGGCGACACCAACGCCCAGGTCTACTATCAGGGCAGCGGCGGCGTGCCCATCGGCTCCTTCTGGCATCAACTTGCCTTCGCCTACCGCTTCGGCGACTCGCAGATTCTGTTCACCGACGCCTTCACGCCTGAGAGCCGCGTCATGTTCCACCGCCTCATCAAGGAACGCAACGCGCTGGTCGCGCCCTTCCTCGACTTCGATGGCGACCCCTATCTCGTTGTCGCCGATGGGCGGCTATGGTGGATACAAGATGCCTATACCACCTCAGCCAACTACCCCTACTCGCGGCCCTACACCTTGACCCGCGCCGACCGCTCTCGCATCGGGCCGGTTAACTACATCCGCAACTCCGTCAAGATCGTCTCCGATGCCTACAACGGCGACATCCAGTACTACGTTGCTGACCCGACCGACCCCATCGTCCAGGCGTGGCAGTCCGCCCTGCCCACCCTGTTCCGCCCGCTCGACGAGATGCCCGCCTCCTTGCGCCCCCACAT
>JAHCIE010000517.1 GCA_026129385.1 Anaerolineae bacterium | reverse complement strand
GTGGATTGGGCGCGAGCGGGGTTGCCCCTGAGCGGACAACGTTAAGAGGAGACAAGCCATGACAACACAAGAGAAGGTGCAATACAGGTTCGGTACGCGCCTTGACGTGCCCTACGTCGAGGCGGTGGAGCGAGCGAAGGCGGCTCTCAAGGAGCAGGGCTTCGGGGTGCTGACGGAGATCGACGTCAAGGCGACCATGAAGGCCAAGCTCGACGTGGACTTCCAGCCCTATGTCATCCTGGGCGCGTGTAATCCGCCCCTCGCCTATCGCGCATTGACGGCCGAGACGAGCATCGGCCTGCTGCTGCCGTGCAACGTTATTGTCTACCAGGACGGCGACGGCGCGCGGGTCGAGTTCATGGACCCGGCCGCCGCGCTCGGAATTGTTGGCAACCCGGCTGTGGAGCCAGTGGCGACTGAGGCGCGCGCCCGCCTGTGGGCGGCGATGGAGAACCTGGACAAGAAGTAGCCAGTGGTTGCAGATCGGCGAGAGAAGCCTGGAAGGCGGATAGGGAGCGCGCTGCTCTCTGTCCGCCTTCCAGGCTTCTGACAACTACCTACCACCCGCTGACCGCTGGCTGCTGACTACTCGCCCGCCCCCTCGCTGCCTTCTGCCATCTCGTGGTCGAGCAGGAGCATCGCACCAGGGTGGCCCTCCGCCATCTTCCAGCGTGCCACGCGCAGACTCGCGCTCTTCTCCTCCTCAACCTGCTCGCTGACGAACCAGTCGAGGAACTGCTGGCTGGCGAAGTCCTTCTCCTGCACGGCGGCGGCGTAGATGGCGTTGATCAGCCCTGTCACCTTCTGCTCGTGGCCCAGCGCCGCCTCGAAGGCCGCCAGGGGTGAAGCGAAGTTGGTCTGCGGCTGCTCCAAGGCCTGAAGGGTCACCCGGCTACCCCGGTCGTTGATGTAGTCGAAGAACTTCATCGCGTGGTCCATCTCCTCGTCTGACTGCTGGCGCATGGCTGCTGCCGCGCCCGGCAGTTCGAGGGATTCCAGGTAGGCCGACATGGACAGGTAGAGAAAGGCGGCCTGGAACTCGTACTTGATCTGGTCGTTCATCGCGGTTAGAACACTCTGGCTCAACATCCCGTTGTCCTCCTGAGCAGGCCCAGCGTAGGGCCGCCCCTGAACATAACCACCGGTCGAAGCGGGCTAGCGTGCCCACCTTACACTAGTTTGATTGCGTAACACGGACGAAGCTTACCGCCGCGTCCGGCCTCTGTCATGCGACTACGGCCCTTGCCGCTGAGTTAGCCACGTTCGCAGGTCGGTCACCGAGAAGCTCGGCGCGTTGGCCTCGATATCCTTGAGGGCTGCGTCCACCGACACATTCTGCGGGATGGAATACCTGGCGTAGAACTCTTCCTTCGGCAGATGGTAGGCTGTCAATACATCGCTGATTTTCATCCAGCCCTTGATCTCGGCCGGGTCAGCGCCCGTGACCTGTATCTTCTCACCACTGGCTGTCACTTTCCCTGAGATGGACCATACCCCGGCCGCCTGGAAAGCCCAGATGGTTCCCAGGAAGGCCAGGACCGCCAGGGCGCCATACAAATACAGGTTGATGTTGATGCTCTTCCAGCGCCGGGGCTGGGTTGGGACGATTGTTGCCTTGCGCGGCCTGGCCGCCGGTGTTGTCACGCTCATGCTTGTTGCCTCCTGAGTTCTTTTCGCCGCCGCTCACTTCGCGGCCGGGGTAATGGTCGGTTCGCCAGGGGTTGCCTTGATGCCGGGCAGGACCAGGCGTACACCGAGGGCCCCCGCCGCCGGACAGTTGTCCACGCATTCCAGGCACATGATGCAGTTGGTATCGGTGATATCGGTGGCGGTTGCCACGTCGATGCCGACAGGGCATTTCTTCGTACACAGGTTGCAGCCGTTGCAGGCTGCGCCCTCGCGTTGGAGGCGTACCGGGCTGACCTGGCTGACTACCCCGACGACGGCGCCGAGGGGGCAGGCGTAGCGGCACCAGGGCCGCTCGACGAAAACCGAGCCGATCAGGACCACCAGCAGTACCAGGCTGCCGAGGCCGAAAGACATCTCGGCGACGGTTAGCAGCGCCGCGTAGGGGTCCACATCGCGGAAGACCATGTAGCCGTAGTAAATCGTGCCCCAAACGATCCAGGCCAGTACCAGATAGCGGAAGTAACGTGCGTAGTGATCGATGCGCTCGATGAGCGTGGGTTGGGCCGCGCCGCCGAGGGGCTTGAAGGGGCGGACACCTGCTTTGGCCCGCAGCGTCTTCATGGCCCTACCGAAGGGCGGGACGCGCTTTTGTAGCCACAGGCTACCACGATGGAGCCATTCCTGAATGGCCCCAAAGGGGCATACCCAGCCACAGAATGCGCCGCGCGTGAAGACGGTGGTGACCAGGAGGGCGACGAAGACCACTAGATTGGACAGATGGGTGTGTTGAATGGTACCCCCACTGGTAATGTAGCGGTACAGCGTCTCGAAGCCGCCGAAGGGGCAGTATGCCTCGGCCGAAGCGGTAATGGTGTCGCCACCTTCCCCTACCAGGGTATGCACGACAACGGTATATAGGATAAAGAGGGCGAACCCGACCTGGCTCACGCGGCGCAGCGTCTGGATGTTGGTGAGGCGCTCGCGCCACGAGCGCTGCTTCTTGCTTTTGAGATGGATTGTTTCGGTGGCCATAGATTGTCTCCTCAGAAAGGCTATGCTGCCAGTATAGTGGTCCCATGTGGAGGGGCGACGGACCGCCTATGGAGATGGTATGGAGGCCGTCCGCTGGCTCGCTGCATCTCC
>JAHCIE010000516.1 GCA_026129385.1 Anaerolineae bacterium | reverse complement strand
CGCCGACGTTTGAGGCGTTGTTCGACACATTGGGCGATCTCGTGACCCAGGCCCGCGAGGCCATCGCGGCGGGCGACGCGCCAGGCCTCGGTCGGCTGATGAACGCGGCGCAGGCAGGGCTGGCGCGGCTAGGCGTGTCGTCGCCGGAATTGGACGCACTGGCCCAGGCGGCCGTGGACGCGGGCGCGCTGGGCGCGAAATTGTCGGGGGGCGGGCGCGGCGGCATTGCCCTGGCGCTGGCGCAGCCAGAGGACAGCGAGCGCGTCCGGAAGGCGTTGGTCAAGGCGAGGGCAGTACGGGTGTTGCAGACGAGATTGGAGATTGGGGATTAGGAATTGTTGGACTACATCTATCGCGGTCGTCAATTGAATGTGGCCCATCGCGGGGCGAGTGCGGCTACGCCGGAGAACACTCTGGCGGCCTTCCGCGCCGCTATGGACGCGGGGGCCGACGGTGTTGAGCTGGACGTGCAACTGTCGGCCGACGGCGTGCCGGTCATCCACCACGACTTTGACCTGGGGCGTACCGACACTGGCAATGGGCCGCTCCGCGAGCAGACCCTGGCCCAGTTACGGCGGCTAGATGCGGGGGGCTGGAAAGACGCGCGCTTCACGGGCGAGCGCATCCCGACGCTGGCCGAGGTGTTTGCCCTGCTCGACCGCCAGATGCTGGTCAACGTGGAGCTTAAGTCCAGGTCATCGCGGGGTGACGGGCTGGAGGCGGCAGTATTCAATGCCATTCAGCGCGCCCACATGACCGACCGGGTCATCGTCTCGTCCTTCAACCCCTTCGCCCTGATGCGTTTCCGCGATCTGGCGGCAGGTATCCCGCTGGGCCTGCTGTACTCGCCGGACCTACCCGTCCACCTGCGGCGCACCTGGTTGCGGCCCGCCGTGCGTCCCGAGGCCCTGCATCCACGCCACGATATGGTTGACGCCAACCTGATGACGTGGGCACATAAGAGCGGCTACCGCGTCAACACCTGGACCGTCGACGACCCGGCCGAGATGCGCCGCCTGCTCGATCTGGGTGTGGACGCCATCATTACCAACGTCCCCGACGTGCTGCGCGCGGTCATGGCCGAGGCGCGGCCAGGCTAGCCGCCCCTACCGCCATGCCCCTCGTTTTCCTCAAGCTCGGCGGCTCCCTCATCACTGACAAACGCGGCGTCGCTGCCGTGCGCCAGGCAGCGCTGGACAACGCGGCGCGGGAGATTCGCGCCGCCCTGGACGCCGACCCGACCCTGCGGCTGGTGGTCGGCCACGGCAGTGGCTCCTTCGGTCACGTGGCCGCCCGCAAGTCGCAAATGCTCGACGGCCCTGTCAACTGGCGGGCCTACGCCGAGGTCGGCGCGGCCGCTGCGCGCCTCAATCGCCTGGTGACCGACGCCCTGCTGGCCGTCGCCGTGCCCGCCGTGACGGTCCAGCCGTCGGCATCGGCGGTGGCGCGCGATGGGCGCCTCGTGGACATGGCGCTGACGCCACTGCAAACACTCCTCGACGCAGGAGCAGTGCCCCTGATCTACGGCGACGTGGCCGTGGACACAGCGCGCGGCTACTGCATCATCTCCACCGAGACCATCTTTACCTACCTCGCCCACGCCTTGCGCCCCGATCGCATCGTCCTGGCGGGCCAGGTGGACGGCGTATATAGTGCCGACCCTCTGGTTCACCCTGACGCACACCCCGTCCCGCGCCTGACCCCCGACGACTGGACAGCCATCGCGGGCGGCCTGCACGGCGCGGCGGGCGTCGACGTGACCGGCGGCATGGCCGCGAAGGTCCGCGCCATGTTCGATCTCGTCCACGCTCAGCCGACGCTGAGCGTGCGCCTGGTGTCGGGCTTGCGCCCCGACGCGATTCGCGACGCCGTGTTGGGGCGCGAGGCGGGGGGGAGCGAAATCACGACCAAAGACGAAGGACCGAGGACCGAGGGCTGACGCTCAAGGACGCACCGTTGGTCCTTGGTCCTCTCAAGGAGGTTTCTATGCCCGTCAGTGCGGTAGTCGGCGCCCAATGGGGCGACGAGGGCAAGGGGCGCGTCATCGACTTCGCCGCCCACGACGCGAATATCGTCATTCGCTGCCAGGGCGGCGACAACGCGGGCCACACGGTCGTCAACGACCTGGGCACGTTCCGCCTTCACCTGATTCCCTCCGGCATCTTTCATTCCCATTGCCTGTCCATCCTGGGCGCGGGCACGGCCGTCAACCCGGCCGCGCTGCTGGGCGAGATGGACGAGCTGCGCCGGGTCGGCCTGACGCTGGACAACTTCCGCATCGACCGCCGCGCCCATCTGCTGCTGCCCTACCACCGCGAGTTGGACGGTCTGGAGGACGAGCGGCGCGGCAAGGCCAGCATCGGCACGACCAAGCGCGGCATCGGCCCCGCCTACTCGGATAAGGCCGCGCGCGTAGGCGTGCGGATGGGCGATCTGCTCGACCTGACCTACCTGGCGAGCCGCCTGAGCCTGACTCTCGACGCGCGCAACGCCCGCTTGCAGGAGTTCGGCCGCGCCCCGGTGACCCTCGACGCCCTGATGAGCCAGGCGGTCGGGTGGGCCGACGCCCTCGGCGACACCATCGTGGACAGCCTGCCGCTGGTGCGCGACGCTGTGCGCGAGGCGAAGAACGTCTTGTTGGAAGGGCAGCTCGCGGCGCTACGTGACCTGGACTGGGGCACGTACCCTTATGTCACGTCGTCGAATCCGACGGCGGCCGGGCTGTGCCAGGGAGCGGGCATCGCGCCGCGTCACCTCGGCGACGTCATCGGGGT
>JAHCIE010000515.1 GCA_026129385.1 Anaerolineae bacterium | reverse complement strand
CCAGCTCCAAGGCCTGGCGCTGCGCTGCGGGCAGCTCAGCCAGAGCGCGCCGTATCTGGATACGGCTGAGCGCGACATCCTCCAGGCCAGACTGGAGCGCCAGTTCGTCAGGTAACTCGACATGCGTCGATGTGACCCGCCGCCGCCGTAACTCATCCACGGCCCGATTACGGGCGATGGTCAGCAGCCACGGCAAGACCCGACCGCGCTGCGGTGAGTAGTCACCGCTCCGCCGCCAGACGGCCAGGAAGGCGTCCTGCGTGACCTCCTCGGCCGCCATGCCTTCGCCAAGGATGCGCACAACCAGCGAAAAGACCAGGACGCCGTAGCGGTCGTAGATCGCCCCCAGGGCCGCTCGATCGCCGGCCGCGCAACGCTGCACCAGTTCTTCGTCGGTCGCAGGGGAATCAACCATAAAATCAGATCCGCCGCTTGCCTTCGCTGGATTCACCGACCTGGCTGGGTCAGGCTACTCCAATTATATATCAGGACGGAAAAGTTGCCTCCCTCGGCCAGCCACGGCGACGGCCCACGGAGACTGATCCCCGTGGGCCGTCCAGGTTGTGATGGTGGCGGACCCAAGCATGCCCTATCCGACGGCGCGGCTATGGCTCCAGGGTTGGCGGCCCCGCTGCGCGCTCTAGCATCCGTCCCGTAGCGCTACTCGCCCCGTCGAGGCCGAGGCGGACAGCATCGCGATTCTCCTTGCCAGTGCCGCGCAGGAACGTCACCGAACGATAGTAGAACGACTCACCGTAGCCCTGACCAGGAACCTCCACCCACACGTTCCAGTTGTACGGAACGTTGTAGCTTAGCACGCCATCGACATCCATCACACCAACGTCGGTGTAGCTGAGCGGGACGCACGGCACGAGCGGTTCGCGGTTGGCATCCAGAAACATGACGCAGTAGCTATCCACGCGTGATGCACGCGGTGTCCAGCGGAAGCGGGCCGGGTTGACCACCCGCGCCGAGGGGGCAGGTTCCTGCAAAAAGACGTTGGCGATATCGAACCGTCCCGCCTGGACCGTGTCGCGGCCGTTATAGCCGACGACATTCGGCGCACGCCAGAAATTCAGGTAGTCGCGAATGTCTCGCGGATTGTCGAACACTACGTAGAGCGCGGTCCTGGCATCTGTCGCCGCGACCTGGGTGAAACTATAGCTGCCGTCATCGGCCGTCATCACCGTATCGAGCTTGGCCTTGGCGACGCAGCGATCCGCCTCCAGCGTACAGCGCCACAAGTCAATCATGGCGCCGGGGGCAGGCTGTCCATTATACGTCACCACGCCCCACAGCCCCGGGCGGGGCACAGGCACCGCTAACGTGGCGCTCACCACCGCCACCTGCGATGTCGTCGCCACCAGGGAGTAATAGTAGGTGCCCCGGATTCGCGCGCCAAAGATGACACCCGTCGGCGGCAGCGTCGCCCCCTGCCATACCTGGACTGCGCCCGTCATGGACGGGGACGTCGCCTCGAGCAGACGATAGTTCGTCGCACCAGCCACGGCGTTCCAGACGACAGCATAGCCACCCTTCGCCTCTTCGACCGCCAGGGTTGGGGTGACCGGAACCTCGACGGCGAGGGTATTGCTCGCTGTCGCGCCGAAGCGATTCATGGCCGTTGTTCGATAGTAGTAGACGCCCGGCCCGCGCGCAACAATCGCCACTTCCAAAGGTTGGCCGGGTGCGAGGCGCGCCACATCGCGGCTGTCCGACATATCATCGCTCCGCCACTCCTGAAGGGTGTAGGTCGCGGCGTCGACCGCGGCTGTCCACCGCAGACGGAACCCGCTGCTCGCCTCCGGCCCAACCGACAATGAGAGCGGCCCCGGTACGCCGGGCGCTCGACTCTCGACCAGCGGCAGATACAAGAAGTTCTTTGCCACCCAATCCGGTGTTGCCCGTGGCACCGGGGTGAACGTGTTAGTCGGGACAGGGTAGGCGGTGGCCGTGGGTGAAGCGGATGTCACGGTATCGACATGCATGATACCCAGACCCAGCGCCGCCGCCAGAACAAACCAGATTACGAGCGATACCCAACGCACAAACGTCCTCCAGCCCAGCGCCGATGCGCAGCGATAGGTTGCGTTTCTCTACGGTGTACAACGTTACAGAGGGACCAGTCGTTACTATCAAGGACGCACAAAGTGCGTATAGGGTACGAGGCGGGGTACAAATTGCACCCCGCCTCGTACTCCACGAGCCATATCATGCCCCGCTACGCCGGTCGTAGCCGAAATGCCGGGCGAACTGCGCCTACCTCGGTTGCATGACGATTGCGCACCACGCCCTTGCGCCACCGCGCCGCCGCCTCGCTCTCACGCGGCTGGATGCCCAGTTGGGCCAGGACCTCCAGCACCAGAGGCGGCACAGCCCGCCCGCTCACGTCGCCATCGGCCACACGACACACAATACCCAGCGCCTCGCCGTCGCGCGTGACGCCAACACCGTGGTACCCCTCCGCGCCACCCTTGCACACCAGCCCAGGCGTGTTCGCCATCAGCCACGTGTCAAAGCGGTCGTCGCCGGCAACGAGTTCAGGGTAAGCCTGCATCGCTGCTGCCACGCGGCGCGCGGCAGCAGCGCGCTCCGGCCCCACGCCCTGGGGGTCCAGCAGTCGGGCAAAGGCCAGGGCCGCCGCGCGCAGAGGCAGGGCAAAGCTCGGCACACTACCCCCATCGACGGCTACAGCGATACTGTCTGGGGCCACGTCAGCCATCTCCGCCAGCGCCGCCAGGTCGCGCTGCTGGACCGGATGATTCGTATCGCGGTAATCA
>JAHCIE010000514.1 GCA_026129385.1 Anaerolineae bacterium | reverse complement strand
AGAAGTTCGCCCCCAAGCCCCAGTCGCCCTCCGCCACGGCGTCAAGGGTGTCGAGGACGGCAGCCATGGCCGCGTCGTGGCGACGCACCACCGACTCGCGGGTTGCGCCACGGGCGTTCCAGCGGTTGATCCAGTAACTCGCCGGATTGGCGAGCCAGGCCGGATAGTTGAACATCCCCTGGCCGCGCCGCGCACTCGCCACCTCGGCCGGCAACTGCTCCAACGCCCACGTCAGATGCACCATCACCTCGCCCACCGTCCACGCGCTGCCCGGGCACGTCTGATACCAGCGCGCGTCGGGAGTCGACGCCACGAGGGCGCGGAATTGCGCATTCGTCGCCTCAAGCTCGGCGCGCAACGCCACGCGATCCACGCCGGGGTGGGGCCGAGCCATCTCCACCCCCGTGTCTATCGTCGCTAGACTCGTCACCTTGTTCCTCCTGGTTCTGCCGTTCTGCCACGGTTGGCTGGATGGGTCAGACCTGCGGCGACAGGGAGCGCAGCAGGACCTTCACCACAGCCGCGTAGTGGTCCACATCGACGTCGGGATTGAGGGCCAGCTGCAATTCCAGGCCATAGTAGGCCGACAGCAGCAGTTGGCTCACCGCGACGGGGTCCAGGGAAGCGCGAATCTGGTCCGCATCCTGGGCCTTGCCGACGACCAGCGCGAGCGCCTGGACGGAGCTGTCCATGACCTCGCGGACTGTCGCGCCGACCCGGGGATTGACCAGGGCCTCGCCCCAGCCCTGGACGTTGACGCGCCCCGCCCCCAGCCCGGCGGCTTCCCTCAGGCCCTGGAAGAAGAAGTCGATGAGGTCGTCGAGGGCTTGCAGGGCATCGTCGCTGGCCTGGGCCGCGCCAAATACATCGCGACTGCGTCGAAAATCGAAGGCAAAGCTGGCCTGGATGATCTCGTCCTTGCTGTCGAAGTAGTGGTAGACCGCGCCCGGACTCAGACTGGCCTCGTCGTAGATGTCGCGCATCGTCGTCTGGTGGAAGCCCTTGCGGGCAAAGCACTGGTAGGCGGCGTCGATGATCTGCTGCCGTCGCGCCTCACTGTACTCCTGGCTGACTTTGGGCACCTGGTCATGCTCCCATAATTAAATCGAACGATTGGTTTGTATTATAGCGCGATTAGGGTGACCTGTCAAGGGCATGCCGCCCTCAATCTGCTGCCTACCTGCATTGCCGGTCGCGGTGCTCCATCCGTTGCACCCCCGCGTGCGTCTATCCAATGGGGCGCTGCCACCGTTGAGAGTCGCGGGGTGACCGGCCGCCGTGGCGAGCCTCATTGACATGGGCCAGGTCAGGCAGAAAGGAAGGTGTAGCATGACCGTCTCGACCGCGGCCAATCAGGGCGCGTCCGCGACAGCGGAGACGACCTACGAACGTTTCGCCGGCGTGTGCGCTATCCTGGCCGGTATCGCGGGGTTCCTGTACTCGGTGGGATTCATCATCCTACGCAATAGCCTGGTGTACGGCCTGTTCCAGCTGCTCGGCGGCCTGCTGGCGACGGCGGCGCTGGTGGCGGTGTACAACCGCCTGCGTGAGGTCGATGCGGGTTTCTCGCTGTGGGCTATCGTGCTCGGCCTGGTGGGTGCGCTCGGCTCGGCCATCCACGGCGGCTACGACCTGGCGAACGCCATCAACCCACCGGCGTCGAATGTACCGGCGTTGGCCGACCTGCCAAGCCAGATTGATCCGCGCGGCGTGCTGACCTTTGGCGTGGCGGGACTCAGTCTGGTGGTGATCGCGTGGCTCATGCTGCGCGGCGGGCAGTTCCCGCGCGGCCTGGGCTACCTGGGCTACCTGCTCGGCGCGCTGTTCATCATCCTGTACCTGGGGCGGCTGGTGATTCTGAACGCGGCCAGTCCAGCCATCGTCGGGCCCGCGCTGCTGGCCGGTTTCATCGTCAACCCGGTGTGGTACATCTGGCTGGGGCTGGTTCTCCGGCGCGGCCGCCACTAGCGCCAGCATCCTGATGCCTCGCCTGGCGGCTGGTATCAAGGCACAGGCTTGCAGCCGGTATGGACGGTCGGTCGATTGGCCGGCCCCCCCAGGCGGTCGGTGATCGTCTCGCCGTCTATCGAGTAGCGTCCCAGGAGCCACTGCCAGTCACCTTGCCCACGCTCAATATAGAAGCCATCGGCGCATCGATAGCCCGGCAGCACGCCGAAGGGAAGCGCGTCCGGGGGACGGGTCGGCGTCGGGACCGGCCACCAGCCGCCCCCGCCAGGGTGGCCGCCCGGCCCTGGATACCAGCCGCCATGCCACCAGACATATTTGCCGTTGATGAGCCACGGCCCGTACCACGGGATGGGGCCAGGTGGGGGATACCACGCGCCGGGGGGAGGTGGGCCAGGCGTCACCCCCGGTGGGGGGGCTGCCTGGGGAGCGACCACCACCGGCACGGCGGGCGGGGGCGCAGGCGCGGGCGTCGGCGTCCACAGTCCCCAGCCGGGCGTGGTGGGGTTGCCATTGGGACTGGTTCCCATCGTGCTGGGCGACGTAGCCACCGGCGCCGTCAACACTGCGCCAGGACCGGGTGTGATGCCCGGTGGGAAGGCGTTGAGAGCCGGGATGTCGGGCGTCGCGGTCGGTGTCGGGGCAGCCGCCGCCGTGGCCGCCTCGCGGTCGCGCTGCGACACGCGATAGAAGGCCACGCCTGCGATACAAGCGAACAGTACGAGAGCGATGACTCCCGTGACTATCCGTCCAGCACAACACCCTGCGCCCACGTTTCGCTAGTTCCTCACATGGAGATGGACCCCTTGCGGAAGTCCGACT
>JAHCIE010000513.1 GCA_026129385.1 Anaerolineae bacterium | reverse complement strand
CAGCGCGTGCCAGGGACAGGTCCCCATCGCGCCGCCCATCGCCATTCTCCCGCCCCAGCCCGTGCCGGTCATCGAGTTCACGGCCGATACTAACCCCATCCGCGTGGGCGACTGCACCCGCCTCCGCTGGAATGTCGAGAATATCGACCGCGTGTTCTTCGAGGGTGAAGGCGTAACGGGGCAGGGACGGCGCGAGGTGTGCCCCACCCAGAACACGACCTACACCCTGGAAGTGTGGCTGTTGGACGGCCAGGTCGTGCAGCGGCGCATCAACCTACGTGTGAACCCTGCGCCCGAGGCGCGCATCGAGTTCTGGGCGGATGACCTCGTCGTGGCGCAGGGCCAGTGCACGACGCTGCGCTGGCGCATGGAAAACATCAACTCGGCCTTCCTGGATGGTCAGGGGGTGGCGGGTCAGGACACGCGCCGCGTCTGTCCCCAGGTTGATACCGTCTACACCATGCAGGTAGTACTGCGCGACGGCTCGACCGTGTATCGGCAAGTGCCGATACATGTCGCCACGCCCCGCTAGCCGTGCCGCAGTCACAATAACGACACGCCTCAGTGGGGAGCGTAGCATTCCCCGCTGAGGCCTGCGTCGGGTGTGGTTGGCCCCGCCGTCCCCACGCCCGATGCGCGTTCCCGTCGTCGGCCCGTCTCGTCAGCCTGTACCGGGTGGGACGGTCGGCCGCCCGGCAGGCTCTCCACTCAGGCGACGAGACCAGGAAATCGAGATACCATGAGAACGCCGCCCGCTGCCACCCGCACTGCCGAGTCCCTCGCCCAGGCATCCTGGCTGCCCATGATCATCCTCATGCTCGCCCAGGCGCAGATGGCCTTCAATGTCAACGCCCTCCCGGTATCGGTGGGCGCAATCAGCGAGGAGTTCAACGCCCCGGCGACATCGGTCGGCACCGCCCTGGTGATCTACTCGCTGTTTGTCGCCGCCTTCGTTCTGCTGGGCGCGAAGCTCGGCAAGCTAATCGGCGACCGCCTCGTATTCCAGGTGACAGTGCTGCTCCACGGCGGAGCGATGGCCTTGATGGCCCTCAGCGGCGGCGTCGACGCGATGAACAGCGCCCAGGCCATCGCCGGCCTGGCGGCCGCAGCCCTCGTGCCGACCCTGGTCGTGCTCATTGCGGCCAACTACAAGGGCCGCCAGCAGGCCCAGGCCCTCGGCCTGCTGGCGGGAACGCCGGCCATCGCGGGCGCGGCCGCCTTCTTTATCGCCGGCTTCCTCGCCACCGCCCTGAGTTGGCGCGTGTCCTTCGGTCTGCTAGCCCTTCTATCGGTTGTCATTTTCGCCCTTAGCTTCAAGCTGGCGCTGATTCCACGCCAATCCGGCATTCGCATTGACCTGGTCGGCGCTGTGCTGGCAGCCATTGCCGTCATGGGCATCAGCATCGGCTTCAACAATTTGATGAACTGGGGGCTTATCCTGGCCAGCCCTGATGCGCCGGTCAGCCTCCTGGGCCTATCGCCTGCCCCCTTCCTCATTCTCGTCGGTCTCGTCATGGGCCAGGCCTTCTTCACCTGGACCCTCTATCGCCAGGAGAAGGGCAAGACCCCCCTCCTCTCGCTAGAGGTACTCGACTCGCGGTTCGAGCGGGCGGCAGTGTACTGTTTGCTTATCATTGGCGCGCTTGGCCCCGCCGTCAACTTCCTCATCCCGCTTTATATTCAGATCGTCCAGGGCCGCAGCAGCCTGTTCACGGCGGTGGCCGTCGTGCCGTATACCCTCGCCATCGCCACGTCGGCGATCCTCATCGTCCGCTTGTATGACCGCCTCAGCCCACGGCGGATCGCGGTGATGGGCTTCGTCACCGTCACCATCGGCCTGGTCATGCTGGCTTTCACCATCCGCAACGAGTGGGCCACGCCGGTGGTCATCCTCAGCCTCATCATCGTGGGCCTGGGTGAAGGCTCGCTGCTCACCTTGATGTTCAACATCCTGGTGGCAGCCTCGCCCAAGGATCTGGCAGGCGATGTGGGCGCGATGCGCGGCGTGGTCAACAACCTGTCCACCGCGCTCGGAACCGCCTTCGCCAGCCTGGCCGCCGTTGGTCTCCTGACCCTGTTCGTCACCAGCAGCCTAGCCAGCAGTCCGGCCATCCCCGCGTCGCTTCAGCGGCAGGTGGCCCTTGACAACATCAACTTCGTCAGCAATGACCAGTTGAAGAGCACCCTGGCGGACACGACAGCCACGCCGGAGCAAGTAGACGCGGCGGTGCTCATCAACACCGCGTCTCGGCTGCGCGCCCTCAAGGCGGCGTTCCTCATCCTGGCGGGCATCGCCGCGCTGGCAATCATTCCTGCGTTGGGTCTACCCAACACCACGGCCGGCGAACCGGAGCCGCCGCCGAAGCCCGTGGTCGATGGCGGCAAACGCAAGGCGAAGCAAGCCCCCCAAACCGGGTGAGATGGAGGGTCGAAGGAGCAGGGTCGGCCTGTCCGCTGCATGAGGCAACACGATGCGAGTCGCGCCAATGGAGAAGCGATGAGTGGCAACGGTGACACGTGGACGCCAGCCTTTGTCTCGACCGGCCACCTGCCGTCGACGGGCCGCACCCACGCCATCCTTGAAGCCGCCTACGCCCACTTCAAGGACAACGACGCGGGGCGAAACGCCTCCCACTACCCGGCCCTGGCCGAGATGCCGCGCCACCTGTTCGGCTTATGCCTGGTAACGACGAACCGACAGGTGTATGAGGTGGGCGACAGTAAGGTTCCGTTCACCATCATGAGCGTGGCTAAGCCATTCGTGTTCGCCCTGGTATGCCAGGCTCTTGGCG
>JAHCIE010000512.1 GCA_026129385.1 Anaerolineae bacterium | reverse complement strand
AAAACCTGGTCAGGTTTGGCCCCTTCGTTGTCATCGCAATCGTGTTCCTGGGTACGCAGGCGGCGCGCTGGGTCGGCGTGCGCCGCGCGGGCGGTAGCCTGCTACCCGCCCTGTACGTGGGCATCGTGACCGTGCCGTCACTGCTGGTCATGCTGCTACGGGGCTGGTGGACGGCGGGCTTCCTGACCATGCTGATCGGGCTGGCCCTCGCCGCCATGTTCGTCGTCGCCGCCAACGCGCCACGCCCGGACTCACCCGCCCGCGCCGTGCGCGACGAGGAGGAGGTGACGCCCACCCGCCAACCGGCGACGGCGGCCGCGTTGCGCCTCCAAAACCCCACGCTCCACACGGTTTTCGTACTGTTCCTGTTCGCGCTGGCCTTCGCGCTGACGCTGCTGACCGAGTTTGTCTTCATCAAGGACAACTTCGGCAGCCGCATGAACTCCATCTTCAAGTTCTACTTCCAGGCGTGGATTCTCCTGGCCCTCGCCTCGGCCTACGCCTCGTGGTGGCTCCTGGCGCGTCAGCGGGCGACGGGCGGGGCGCGCATCGCCCAGCTGAGCTTCGCGGTTGTGCTGGCCCTGATGGTTGGGTTGGGCATGGTGTACCCGGTGCTGGGCAATCTGTCGCGGGCGGGCAACTTCGCCGGCTCGCCGACGCTGGATGGCACGGCCTGGGTGGCGCAACAACGCCCCGACGACTTCGCCGCCATCCAGTGGCTACAAGCCAATGTGGCGGGCCAGCCTGCCATCCTGGAAGCGCCGGGCGACAAGGGCAAGTCCTACGGCTACGAGGGGCGAATATCGGCCTTCACCGGACTGCCGACCATCCTCGGCTGGGGCGGCCACGAATCCCAGTGGCGCGGCAACTACGACGAGGCCGGGCGACGCGAGCCGATCATCGACCAGATCTTCCGCACCACCGACCCGCGCCAGGCGCAGCAACTGCTAGACCAGTTCGGCGTCGAATACGTCATCTATGGCTCGACGGAGCGCGAGCGATACGGCCCATCGCGCAGCCCGCAGGTGACAAAGTTTGAGCGTTTCATGGATCCCGTGTTCCGCGCCGGCGACACGGTTATCTATCGGATGCGGTGAGAGGCAGGCTATGGCGACTGAGACAATAGAGCGAAACGCGCCAACGGTGACCGAGGTGGTGACTCCGCCTGTAGCGGTCGCGCTACCCTGGCTCACCGTGGAAAAGGCGCTCTATGCGGGCATGTTCATCATCGCCCTCGCGCTGCGCTTGCTGCGCCTGGGCGAGACCCCCCTGGATTCCCACGAGGCGGGGCAGGCCCTGGCTGCCTACCGGCTGGCGACCGGCGCTGGCCTACCAACTGAGTTCTACAGCCCGCTGCTCTTCACCGTCAACTTCATCACTTCGGCCCTCATCGGCAGTGGCGAGACGTTGACCCGGCTCCTACCGGCCCTGGCTGGGTCGGCGCTGGTCATCACGCCGTACTGGCTGCGGCGCTGGCTCGGCCGCCCCGGCGCGCTGGCTACGGCGGCCCTCTTCGTCGCCGACCCGGCCTATCTCTTCTTCTCGCGGCAGTTGGACGAGGCAACCGTGACGGCGGCAGCCACCCTGGCCCTGTTGACCATCGGCCTGCGGTTCTTGCTCACACCCATCCCCCGCCGCCTGGTGTGGCTGGCCGTATGGCTGGCCGTAGCGTTGGTGAGCGGGCCGGGCGCGTGGCTGTTCAGCCTGGTGGCCCTGGCGTTCGTCGCCCTGGTGGTATTCTCAGGCCGCGACAGCGTCACGCGCGAGGAGCTATTGGCGGCGGGGCGCGCCGTTCGCGACGACCGCCGCTCGACCCTGACGGCGCTGCTCATCGGGATCGGCGTGTTCCTGGCGCTGGCAACGGCGGTCTTTTTCAATCCCAATGGCATCCAGGCCGTCCTCGACAACGCCGCCTCCTGGTTCCGTGTCACGCCCGACAGCCTGGGCTGGGTGCATTACCCGTCGGTCGCGTTGGTATATGGAACGCTGGTAGTAGCGCTGGCTCTCATCGGAGGAGTGTGGTTCCTGCGACAGCGCAACCTGTTTGTGCTATTCCTGTTACTCTGGTTCGTCGCCATCTTGCTGGTCATGGAACTGACGCAGGCGCGGCCTGCGTCCGGCATCGTGACGGTTATGCTGCCGTTGATTCTCATCGCGGGCATGACCCTGGGGAGCTTCCTGGACGCCGTGCGGCGTGAGGGACGCTGGTCGGCCGAAGGGCTGTACCTGCTGATCTCCCTCCCCTTCCTGGTAGGCCCCGCGTTCCAGATCGCCAGTTACGTGGGACTGCCCACCGCGCAACCTGACCAGACGTGGCGGCTGCTGCTCATCGTCGGCCTGTTCGGCGTGTTCATCGGCTTCATTACATGGGCGTTTGGCGCGTGGCAGGGGCGAGGCGCGGCCTGGCGCGGCCTGGGTCTGCTGGGCCTGATTCTCCTCGGGCTGTGGTGGGTACGCACGTCGGCCCTTGTCAACTACCCGACCACCCTCATGCCCCAGGAATTCATCGGCGGCCCGCGTAGCAGCGAGGACGTGCCGCGCGTGGCCGACGACATCCTGGCCCTGACGGTGGATCGCTTCGGCGCACGCCAGAGCCAGCCCATCGCCCTGGACCGCCACCTGTCCCCCGTGTTCGAATGGTATCTGCGCTGGTCATCGCAGCTTGAGTTGCGCAACAATGTGATCGGCTCGACCGCACCGCAACTCCTGGCCCTCCTGCCCACCGATGGGCAGCCGCCAGCCGCGCCCGCCGGCTACGCAGGCCAGGCAGGCCGCTTCCGCTACGCCTGGACGCCC
>JAHCIE010000511.1 GCA_026129385.1 Anaerolineae bacterium | reverse complement strand
ACGGGGCAGGTTCGCCTGACGCGCCATCGCCAGGCCGTCGCTGGAGTGGGCCAGGATGATCGCCGCGCTCGTCTGCGGGTCGAGGCCATCGTGGGGATTATGCCCGCTGACCTGGTTCTCGATAAACATATGCGGCTGACGCAGCTTGCCAATATCGTGGTAGTAGGCGCCCACACGGCACAGCAGCGCATCGGCGCCGATGGCATGCGCCGCGCTTTCTGCCATATTACTGACAACAAGACTGTGGTGATAACTCCCCGGCGCCTTGAGTTGCAACTCGCGCAGCAGTGGCTGGTCAGGCCGCGCCAGTTCCATCAGCCGCAGGGACGTTGTCAGGTCGAACATGTGCCCCAGGACATAGTAACCGACCGTCGTGAGCGACATGGACAATACCCCACCCCCAATGGCCGCCAGCGCCAGCTCGCCCAGGCCCTGGACATCGTACTCACCTCGGATGAGGCGGAATGAGGCGATGGTAATCAACTGGGTGAGCACGACGTACAGCCCGGCCCAGGCGAAGGCCATCAGCCGCTCGACGCGCCACAGACTCAGACTGGCGATAACACCGCCGAGCAGGATGTAGGTGAACAGTTCGAAGTTACGTCCCGCCAACAGGCCAACCATCAGGGCCAGCAGCACCGTCGTCGCCAGGGCAAAGCGTGGCTCCAGCAGCACCGTGAGCAGCATGGCGGCGGCGGCGCCAGGGAAGATATACGGCATCAACGTCCGCCCCGGCACCATGAACTTGGCCAGGAGCACGAAGGATAGCAGCACCAACGACAGCAGCCAGGCTCGCCGGTTGTCTACCCAGAAGTCCGGGTTACGATGCACGACCCACATACCCAGGACAAAGACACTCAGCGTGACGAGAAGGAACGTACCGACCACGCCGCGCCAGTCCAGCCCGCCCTGGAGCAAATCTAGCTTCTGCAAGGCTTCCAGGTGCGAGGGCTGCACGATATCGCCAGCGCGGAGAATGATCTCCCCGCGCTCAACGGTGCGTGTCGTAGCAGGCACGGCGGCTGAGGCAGCGCGACGGGCCGCCTGGGTGGCCGCCTCGTCCGGCAGAGAATTAGGCTGGATGAAACGCGCCGCATATTCGGCCACCGCAGACGCTTCGGCATCTGTCAGGCTCAGGCCGATGTAGTTGGACAGCGACCGCCGCACATCGGCAATCTGGTCCTCGCGAATGGGCTGCCGCATGGCAGCCTCAACCACGCGCACCGTCTCGGCCTTGATGCGCTGCCAGGTAGCCTCGGGCGCCTGGAGCGTCAGGTCCAGGGTATCGGTGGGCAAGTCGCGCAATTCCGCCACGCCGCGCAGCATGGCCCGCTTCTCGTCCAGGGTTGCCGTCGGGCTGGCCCGCGACCACTCGACCGTCTCGAAGACCTCGGCGGCGCGGCGTACGGCCTGGCGGGTCAGTCGCAGGTCGGGCGGCTGATATACGGGCAGCACGCGTCGCGCCGCAATTGCCCGTTCCTGCGCCGTGAGAATGTCGCTTTCGAACTGGATGCGGCGGGGAGCGCGTATATCGCCAGGGCTGACGTCACCCTCGCGGAGTTGGACCTGCTGGGTAGTGGGAAAAACAACGATAAGAGTGAGGGCGACTGACAACAGCAAGCCAAAGGCGACGGCGGTGAGCAATCGCTTCGACTCGGCTTGAGACGAAAACGGGGGCAGGTCGTTGATGATGGACCTGGCCCTCTCGCGGAAGCGCATGTGGGGCTTCTCCGCCGGGGCGACGTGCCTGGTCGCCCTCAGGCGCCGCTCAGTAGAGCGCGCACGACGTCGTTGACCATACGGCCATCCGCCTGTCCCTTGAGGCGCGGCATGAGCGCCTTCATCACCAGACCGGCCTGCGAAGGGCTAGTGGCTCCCACTTCCTGGATGACGGCCCGCGCCTCAGTCTCGACCTGTTCGCGGCTCATCTGCTGGGGCAAGTAGGCCTCAAGGATGCCCAGCTCGGCCTGCTCACGGGCCACCAGATCGGTGCGGCCTGCCTTCTCGAAGTCGGCGATGGAATCGCGGCGCTGCTTTACCTCGCGCTGCACGACGGCCAACGCCTCGGCATCCGTCAGCTCGCTAGCCTGGTCGCCGACCTGGGCGGCCGCCTGTTCCCAGTCGCCGCCAAGCTGCTTGCGCGCGGCTTCCACGGCGGCGTGATGCTTCGCCTCGGCCGCCTTCTGCAGCGCGGCCCGCAGCAGACGCAGCGTCGTCTTGCGCGTCTCGTCGTTCTGACGCAACGCCTCTTTCAATTCGACTGCCACGCGCTCGCTCACCGCGTCAGCCATGCGGTCTCTCCATCGCCTCTGTGTCAATCACGGGTTGTCGCGCCCAATTATAGGCTGACCGCCCTTTGCGTCAAGTTATGGCAAAGTAACCCTTAGCCCGGCGGCCACGCCAGGCGGCGGCCGCCCAGGACATGCAGATGGATATGATAGACGTGCTGACCGCCCTGGCTACCCACGTTGTTCACCACCCGATAGCCCGCGTCGACGATGCCCGCCTCGCGAGCCACCCGCTGGCAGGTCATCAAGAGGCGACCGGCCAGCTCGGCGTCATCCAGGTCGTTGAGGGTCGCGATGTGGCGGTTGGGAACGACCAGGATGTGCGTCGGCGCGACAGGGTTAATATCCTGGAAGGCCGTGACGGCCTCATCCTGATAGACAATCGTCGCGGGGAGGCGGCCCGCCACGATGGCACAGAAGAGACACTCCGGCATGGCTCCTCGCTTTCCAGCGACGTAGCAAGATGTCTGCCAGTGTATCACGCCCGACTTTGCGGGTCAAGGTCGTCCCCTTACCCT
>JAHCIE010000510.1 GCA_026129385.1 Anaerolineae bacterium | reverse complement strand
GGCGCTGCACAAGGCGGTGCGCGGCAGCGACCCGGACGCCTCCCTCTACTGGATGGTGCGCATGCTCGACGGCGGTGCCGACCCGCGCTACCTCGCCCGGCGCATGATCCGCATGGCGAGCGAGGACGTGGGCCTGGCCGACCCGCGGGCGCTCGAGATCGCCACGCGCGCGGCGGAGGTGTACGAGCGCCTCGGTTCGCCCGAGGGCGAGCTCGCGCTCGCCGAGTGCGTGGTCTACCTCGCGGTGGCGCCCAAGTCCAACGCGGTCTACGTCGCCTGGGGGGAAGCGCGCCGGTTCGTCTCGACGGACGCGAGCCGCCCCGTGCCGCTGCGGCTGCGGAACGCCCCCACGCGCCTCATGAAGGAACTGGGCTACGGCAAGGACTACCGCTACGCGCACGACGAGGAAGGCGGCTACGCCGCGGGCGAGTCCTACCTCCCCGACGGCATGCAGCCGCCCGGCTGGTACCGCCCGACGGACCGGGGGCTGGAGGCGAAGATCCGCGACAAGCTCGCGTGGCTGCGCAGCCGCGACAAGGAGCCCCGCGGCGACTCCTGAGCGCGCCGCTACTTCACCAGCACGACCATGCTGCCCAGGCGCCCCCAGCGCCAGAAGTGCATCGCGGCGGCCACCACGGGCTGGGCGGCCCGCTGGCGCGCGAGCCACCCGAGGAGCCCGTCCTCACCGATGCCCATCCCGAAGCGAACCATGCGCTCCGTGTTGAGGAGGATGCGGCCGTGCGCGAAGCCGGTGCGGCGCGCGATCTCCACGATGCGGCGAGGCGGCATGTCCTTCTCCGTCACGCCGTAGCGCGCCACGGCCGCCTGTGTCGCGGGGTTTGCCGCGTGCCCCTCGCCGGGCTCGTGGGTGACCAGCACGCCGCCGGGCCGGAGCGCACGGTACGCGCCGGCCAGCGCCGCCTCCTCGTCGACGGCGTGGTGCAGGGAGTCGTAGAACACGGCGGCGTCGAACTCGTTGTCGAAGGCCATGGCCTCGTAGTCGCTTACTACGAACTGGACGTTGTCGACGCCCCACAGCGCCTTATTCTGGTCAGCCAGGGCGATCATGTCGGCGGCGATGTCCTGCCCGACGACGTCGAAGCCGCGCTTGGCGATGAAGATACTCGTCCAGCCGGTGCCTACGCCGAGGTCCAGGATGCGCGCGGGCGGCCAGTCGGGCAGCAGGCTCAGGATAGCGCCGATATCCATCAGATAGCGGCCGCACATCTCGTAGGAGAAGGGCTTGCCGAGGGCCTGCTGAACCGCCTCGGTGGCGATGTTCTTGATGTAGTCGATCTCGCCTTGCTTGGGCATGCCGCCTTCCTTGACCCGCTACCAGCCGTAGCTGAGGCGGGCGATGATGCGCGGCGGCAGACCGGCGGCCACCATCTTCTGCTGCGTCGCCTCGATGGGGTATTCGACGCGGCGGTAGGTGATGGTGAGCGCGTCCGTGTCCAGCAGGGCGTAGCTGGCGCGGGGGTCGCCGTCGCGGGGCTGGCCGACACTGCCGGGGTTGATGATCAGCCGCTGGCCGCCCAGGGCAAAGGGGTGGTTTTCGGGGGGCAGGAGGGCCAGGGGGCGATCGGCCGTCTCGGCGTAGATGACCGGCACATGGGTATGGCCGACCAGGCAGAACGGAGTGTCGAAGAGGGGGAAATTGGCGGCGGCGACTGTCTCATCCAGGATGTACTCCCAGATGGGTTGGCGCGGGCTGCCGTGGACCAGGCTGAAGCGGTCTTCCAGCGGGCCGATGGCCGCCAGCCGCGCGTCGAGGAAGGCGCGGTTGTCGGCGGTCAAGGTCTGGCGCGTCCACAGCGCGGCCAGTCGGGCGTCGGTGTTGAAGTCGTCCAGGTCGAGCTTGCCGAGAGCGGCCCAGTCGTGGTTGCCAGCCAGGCACTGATAGCGGCGCAGCTCGCGTACGCGCTCCACACACTCGTTGGGTTCCGGTCCGTAGCCGACCAGATCGCCCAGGCACCACACCCGGTCGAAGGAACCTGCGTCGGCGAGAACAGCGTTCAAGGCAGCCAGGTTGGCGTGGATATCGGAAATCAGGAGAATGCGCATGGGGAAGCCAGTGATCGGTAGTCAGTGGTCAATGGTCGGTGACTGCAATGGTAGCACAAGTTGGGCCGTCAGACGAACCTGGATGGGGACGCGGGCACACGACGGTTAGCCAAGCGAGGGTGCGCCGTCTATAATACCTGCATGCGTCGCCATGGCCCACTCCCCAGCGTCCACATTATGACCCGTACCCGCGAGCAAACGATGGCCGTCGGCGTAGCTCTCGCCCGCCGCGCTTGCGCCGGCGACGTGATTGTGCTGCGCGGCGCCCTCGGCGCGGGTAAGACGACCCTGACCCAGGGCATCGGGCGCGGCCTGGGGATTCGCGAGGCGATCATCAGCCCCACGTTTACCCTGCTGCGCGAGTATGAATCGGGGCGGCTGCCCCTGTACCATGTGGACGCCTACCGACTGGCGGGGCCGAGCGAGGCCTACACCTTCGGCCTGGACGAGTACCTGTACGGCGACGGGGTCACGGTCATCGAGTGGGGCGAGCGGGTGGAGGCGCTGCTGCCGGGCGAGCGGCTGGAGATTCACCTGGAGTACCTGGACGCCGACGAGCGCGAGATCACCCTGCACGCGCGGGGCGACCACTACGCGGATATGGTGGACGCCCTGTCTGCCCACGACGTGCTGACAATGCAGGGCGGTGAGGGGGCATGATTCTGGCCATCGACACGGCGAGCCATGTCGCGGGCATCGCACTCTACGATGAGGATGGCGTGGCCGCCGAGCATACCTGGACGTCGCGCG
>JAHCIE010000051.1 GCA_026129385.1 Anaerolineae bacterium | reverse complement strand
GCCAACGACGGTGCCGGGGTAGTGGGCCTCGCGCAGGGCCGTCTTGAAGGACAGGAACAGGCGGCCGGGCGACAGGGCATCGACCCAGGCGTACACGTCGCGGATGAAGGCGGGCAGCTCGGCGAAAACCATCTCGATCTCGCCGACCCATACCCGTTCGAGGCGGATGGGTCGCCCCAGGTTTTGCTCAAAGTAGCGGGTGACCGCGCCACGCCCGATGGCGACGCTCTGGTCGTTGGTGATGTAGAGCGCGCTCCGGGCGACGGCGGGGTTGGTGTTAGCCGGGTCGATGGGCAGCAGGCGCACCGCGCGCCCATCATAGACGGCCATGCCGGAGTTGGTGGTGCCGAAATCCATGCCGACAATCATAGGCTATGGCTCCTTTGGGGTTTCCCGACTCGGTAGTCTACCACCGGATGCGGCCCGCTGTCACCACCTGTTTGGGCGAACGGGGGTCATCCGTGTGGGTGACGGGGGGATGGAGACCCCTCCCCGACCCCTCCCCCCGCGTGCGGGGGGATTGAGGGGGGGCAGCCCCCAGCGCTTGCCGGACACAGACATTTGGGCCATACTTGCCGACACGAGATTTCTATCATCCAGCCCGGAGGCGGTATGGCCGGACGACGCACGCGCACCGATAGCATGTCCAACGTGGACACGGCGTGGCTTCGCATGGAAGAGCGCAATAACCTGATGATGATCACGGGCGTGATGACCTTCGACGCGCCGCTGGACGTCACCCGTGTCAAACAGGTGTTGCGTGAGCGCTTCCTGACCTACGAGCGCTTCACTCAGCGCGTGGTCGCCCCGGCCCTACCCGGCCAGAACCCGCGCTGGCAAACGGACCCCAACTTCAACCTCGACAACCATGTTCGCATCTTTCGCCTGCCGCCGCCGGGCGACAAGGACATGCTCCAACGCCTGGTGAGTCACCTGATGAGCACGCCGCTGGACCTGACGCGGCCGCCCTGGGAGTTCCACCTCGTGCTGAACGTCGAGGGGCACGGCTCGGCCGTCATCCCGCGCCTCCACCACAGCATCGCCGACGGCATTGCCCTGGTATCAGTGATGCTGTACATGACCGACCCGACTCCCAACCCACCGCCACGCCCGGCGGAGCCGGGTCCGTCACGCGGGGGCGGCAACCCGGTCACTGGCCTGTTTAAGCCGCTGACAAACACCGTGCGCGGAGCCCAGAAGGCGGCGGGGACGGTACTCCACGCGGGGGTGGACGCGCTGATTCATCCGAGCCACGTGATCAAGGCCGCCAGGCTGGGCGGCAGTACCGCCATCACCGTGGGCAAGCTGGCCCTCATGCCCGCCGACCCGCCGACCCTCTTCAAGGGGCCATTGGGCAACGAGAAGCGCGCCGCCTGGACCGAGCTTATCCCATTGCCCGACGTGAAGGCCGTGGGTAAGGCCATGAATGGGACGGTGAACGACGTCCTGTTGACGGCGGTGGCGGGCGCGCTGCGTCGCTATCTCATCGAGCACGAGCAGACGATCGAGGACCTCAATATCCGCGCCGTCATCCCCGTCAATCTGCGGCCACTGGATGTCAAGCCCAAGTTGGGCAACCAGTTTGGCCTGGTCTTTCTGTCGCTACCGCTGGGCATCGAGGACCCGGTCGATCGCGTGGAAGAGCTAAAGCGGCGCATGGACGACATCAAGGACTCGCCAGAGGCAGTTGTGACCTTCGGCCTGCTGAATGCGGCGGGCATGATGCCCGAGGACGTCCAGGACACGCTCATCGACATCTTCGGCACGAAGGCCACCGCCGTGATGACCAATGTCCCCGGCCCGCGTCAGACGATCTATCTGGCGGGCCTGCCCATCCGCGAGCTAGTCTTCTGGGTTCCCCAGTCAGGGAAGGTCGGCCTGGGCGTGAGCATCCTCAGCTACGACGAGCGTGTTGTGGTTGGTTTCGCCACGGACGCGGGCCTGCTGCCCGATCCCGATGCGTTGGCGAGGGATTTCGAGCGCGAGTTCAGCGAGATGATGTTGCTGGTGGAGGAGGTACGACAGGCCGAAGAGTGGGACAAGAAGCTGGAGGCCCTCGAAGAGGAGGCGGCGCGCCCTGCCACCGCTCGCACCTACACGACTGTCGAGTCTGACCTGACATCAGGCCTCGAGGACCCCATGCCATCGGGCGTGACGCCGCTGGGCGAAGTCACAAGCCCCGCGGCCATTACGCCTTCGCCGCCGACGGCGAATGGCGCGGCGCACCTGCCCACCGGGGCCTGCCACGCGGTAACCAAGTCAGGCGCGCCGTGCCGCAACCGCGCCTTGCCCGGCGCGGCCTACTGCCGCGTCCATCAACCCTGAGCCTGCGGATGCGATGGCGATCGAGGCCCCGGCCCCGCTGCCGGTGGCGACTCTCTAGAGGAGCCGCGAGGGGCAGCGCGAGCTAGCCAACGACCAACGCCTGGAACGAGGGCGGCCCACAATGGGCCGCCCTCGTTCTGTGTCTTCCGCGCGCGCCGTGGCTCATCCGCTACGGCTGCGAGGGGCGCACCACTTCAAGGTCGCCGAAGAAGAGGCTGCCGCTGGGGGTCTGGTCGAAGACGAGGGCGATCTCGGCGATGTCGGCCAGATTGACGCCGCTGACGTCGGCCAGGGGCAGGCGAAGGGTGGTCAGGGGGACACGCCCGATCCAGAGTTCGCCGAAGGAGGCGTCCTTCTCCGCCTTGCCGACCGGGTATTGCAGGGCAGGGTCGGTCAGCCGGGTGCGCAGGGTGGCCGTCTTGCCGGCGCGATCGGTGAGGACGACGCTGAAGGACTGGGGCGCGCGCTGGGTGTTGAGCGGCGACAGGGGGTCGATGGCGGTGCGCAGGCTGATAGCCGTCGCGGCGCTGAAATCCCCCGTGCCGGGTGGCAGGGCGAAACGCCACGCGGCGCCCGGCTGCGTCCAGGAAACCACAGTCAGGAAGGGCTGGCCGGGGGTGGTGACGGTGGCGCGGCGGCACGGCTCGCTGCCCGGCTTGCTCATGGGAGTGTAGTAGCCGTCCTGGCAGAAGATGGTGGTGACGCCGTCGGCCATGATGGGGCCGCCCGCACGATTGAGCTTCAACTCACCAGGGGTGGTGGGGATGAAGGCGGTACGGCGGTCGGCGGCGTTGGCCAGGACGGCCACCTTGCCGGGCAAGCCGTAGAGTTGAGAGGGGGTTGGGACCTGGGCGTCCATGCCCATGCGGGCTTTGGCATCGCGAACGGCCGGCGGGTCGGGGTTGAAGAGGGTAGTCAGAAAGTCGGTGGCGTAGTGGACAAGGAACTCCTGTTCCCTGGCCGGCTCGAGGAGGGTCTGGCAGTCGGGGCGGTTTTGGCGAAACAGGTCGGGGCCTAGCTGACGGTTGAAGCCGTTGTGGGTACCCCCTTCGAGCCACGCGCTGTTGACCCACGGCAGCTGATCGGGGGCCGTGCGCGCGCCCTCGAAGAAGAATGCGCCGTCCTGGGTAATCACGTCGCCGTCGCAGGCGGGCAGGATGATGCCCTGGGGAACCGTGGACGCGCCGGGCAGGGTGAAGAGGACGGCGGGGGCGACGTGGAGCAGGCCCGCGACGGGACCGTAGCCGCGCCTGGCGAGGGCGTCGGGGGAGTCGAGGCCGTTCTGTGCGACCATCGAGGCAAACTCGCCGCCACGCGAGTGACCAATGAAGGCGAGGCGGCCCATGTCGGCGCGGCCCTTGAGGTCGACGCCGAACTTATTGGAGCCACCCGCCGACGCCTCGGCCAGGGACTTGAGGTGTAGGTCGACGATTTGCTTGAGGCGCTCGGCGGGCATTGGCTCGCCAAAGCCGAAGGTGTTCTCGGCGTTGATGTTAGGGGCGAGGGCGACGTAGCCCTGGGCCGCCAGTTGCTGCACGAGGTAGTCGAAGCCGCGATAGTTGGGTTGCTCGACGTCGGGGGCGCAGGGCCAGGTGTCAACCGACGTGTTGGGGTCAACGGGGCAGCCGTGGTGCGTGCCGTGGAGGATGAGGACGACAGGGTGGGGGCCGGGGCCGGGCGGGGCAGCCACGATGCCGTTGAGGCGAACGGGCATGTTGCGGAAGCGGCTATCGGCCGGGAACCGTTCCTGGAGGATGGTCGCATCGCCGAGGTTGTACTCGACCACGGACGGCAGGCCCGCCGTGGAACCCGCGCCGGGGGTGGCGGAAGAGGCTGCGCTAGTAGGCGCGGTGGTGGGGCGAGTAGGGGCAACGGCGACGGGCGGCGCGGTGGCCGCGGCAAGGTGAGCGCGGTGGTGGGGCGGATGGGGGCGACGGCGGCCGGGCGGCGCGGTGGCCGCGGCCGGTAGGCGCGGTGGTGGGGCGAAGGTAGGGGCGACGGCGGCGGGCGGCGCGGTGGTGGGCTGAGGGCCGAGCCGCCGTCGGCGCCGACGGCGCGACGATGCTGGCGGGCAGCGTGGCGGTGGCGGCAAGGGCGGCAGGCTGGTGGAGTGCAACCCAGCGATGGCGGCGAGGGCAACCATCGACCAGGTGAGGCGGGCAGAGGTGCGGGCAACGATGGGTCGCAGGTGAATCATTCTTGTGGGTGTCCGTGATGCGGGATGTCGGGGCGGCCAGCCGAATGCGCCTATTGTACCACACGTCACTGCCGCGCGGCCCAATCCCACGCCCAGACGCGCGCCAGCAGGTCGTAGACCGCCGGACTATGGAATTGCAACGCCAGCTCGCGGTTGAGCTTGTGGCTGATCTCCGTGCCGTTCAGGCTGCCCATATGGACGTAGCCCTCCCCGCCGACGCGCACCAGGGCCAGCTTGTTGTGGATGCCCAGGCCTGTCGGGTTCCCGGTGCGGCATTGCAGGTCCAGCCCCTCCACGACGGCGAGGTTGTTGACGTACACGCAGGTGGCGCGGTTGGCGCGCGGCTCGCCGACGCTGTCGAAGAAGCTGTCCAGTAGCAGACGCACTGTCGCCCCGCGCCGCGCGGCGGCCAGGTACGCCGCCAGACGCGGGTTGGGGTCCGCGTCGGCGCTGGAAGCGGGGCCGCCCCACCACGGCGGCTCGTCGAGGGTCTCCACCAGCACGCTGTCGCCCTGACCTGCCCGCGCCACCAGCCCGATCAGGCCGTCGCTCGCGCGCAGGCTATTCTCCGGCGATTGCAGTAACTCAAACTGGTCGGCCATCGCCGTCACGGGCATGGGGGCCTGGACCGGGTAGTCGATGCCGCCGTTCTCCCGCACGGGTACATAGCCCGGCGTCGGCGGGCCGAACACCGTGTCCAGCGGGTTCCAGCGTACCAGATCGCGCCAGCGCGGGTCGCTATCGCGGGCAAACAGCGCCTCGACATGGGCAACCAGGTCGCGCTGCTCCGTGACCAGCGCCACACCCCGCCGCCCCAGCGTCCCGTCGGCCTTGCGATCGTTGGGCAGGCTCTCCGGCGACAGGTTCTCCGTCGCCAGCAGCAAGCGCGTCCCGTCCACGACGACGTACTTGGCGTGTAGCGAGCGGTAGCGGGGCTTACCGCCTGCCGCGTTGCTCATGTACAGCACCGTCCCGCCCGCCTGTGCCACCCGCATCGCCGCCCAGCGGTCCTCGTCCTGCAAGCCGCCCGACGGCGCGCCCTCCAGCAGCACCGTCACCTGCACGCCGGCTGCGGCCCGTTCGGCCAGCGCGTCGGCCAGGGCCGGGTGGCTGAAGGTGTACGCCGCAACGTGGAGGCTGCGCGTCGCCCCGCGCAGGGTGTCGCGTAGCAGGTCGAAGGCGGCGTCCGGCGCGACGGCCACCGTCACCGATGCAGCCGACGCGGCGCGAAGCGGCCGATAGGCGGTCACGTCCCAGGCCGGGTAGCGCACCTTGCGCCCGATGAGCGGGTCGGTCGGGTCGGTCGCCCAGTCGGACGCGCGGCGGGTATTGGCGAGGGGCCGTAGCGTCGTCTCGTCGAGCTTGCGGTACACAACCTGCCCCTCCTCGGCGACGCCGGTCGGATGCCAGGGCTGCACGCCAGGCCCCTCCCAGCCATAAGTGGCTGCCCCTGCCTTGTAGACGACCGTGTCGAGCGGGACACCGACGGCGTTGAAGACCGTCACTCGGCCGCCCGCGTTGCTGAGACGCAGCGGCGGGCCGTCGAGATGCAGGACGCCCGCGCCCGTCGGCGGGCCGTACTCGCAGCCGGGCAGGTAGCCGAAGGCGGCCTGGAAGGCGACCGCGCTATACGCGCACCATGTTGCGGTTGAAGGTGGCAGGTTGAAGGGTGAAGACGACGCGGAAGCGGGGAAGGTGACGCGGTGCGGGCCGTCGTCGAGGCTGTAGCCGGTCAGGCCGAGGGGTTCGGGGCCGGGGTTCCAGAGTTGGATAGCCTCGTCGGCCTCACCGGGCGTCAGCGTGTCGTAGTAGAGCGCGGATAGCCAGGGTACGGGCGGGCGCAGGCCGCGCATGACCTGGAAGAGCGGCAGGTAGGCGCGCTCGGTGCGGGGCAGCGGCGCGTCGAGGCTGGCATAGCGTTGAACGTGGGGCAGGAACAGGCTGTACGTCTCGCCAGGGCTGGCGGCGGCATGGCTGCCGCCAGCGGCGAGAGCGACGGCGAGGAGCAGGAAGATCGCCCGGATCGCTCCCGCCCTCGCCTTTGCCGCCCGTTTCGCCCAAGTCAAGCGCATCAACGTCCTCGCGGCATGAAGTTCCTGCTCGATGCTCAACTTCCTCGGCGGCTCATCTTCCGCTTCGTCGAGGCCGGTTTCGATGCTATCCACACTCCTGACCTGCCCAACGGAAACGCGCCTCTGACACCGAGATTATCGCGTTGGCTACCCGCGACGTTGGAGCAGCCTTCGAGGCCAACGATTTCTGCGAACTCACCGAAGCGGCTCTCATCATCCACGCCTAGCGACCATCGCCCAGCCGCATTGTAGGACAGGTAGGCCGCGAGTCAAGTATGGTGTATGTTGCCCGTCGTCCGCGCCGAGCTGAGCCTCGGCGCGGCATGGGCGAAGCGCGTCGCGCTACCTCCCCAGTCCGCGGGGCTGTGCCCGCCTGGCGCGGCAGCTTGTAGCCCCGCGCGCCCCCACTCTTAACAAAAACTCAGCCTCATCTTGGGATTCTCTCAGCGGTGAGGAGTATCATGTCTCTAGAGCCGAGGTATTGCCAACGGCTCGCGGATCGAACCCGCCACCGGCGGGCACAGTCAAGTACCTAAGGGAGTCAGATGAGTATGAAGCGCATCAGTATGGTGTTCATCGCGGGCGCGCTGGCGCTGGCAGTGGTCCTCGGCGGCGTCGGTGGTTCCGGCGTTGCCCTGGCCCAGGGCCCCACCACCCCGACCACCCCACAGCAGGCCCCCATCCACCAGGCGGCCCAGGCTTTCTGGCAGGCGCTGGCGAACCGCCTCAACGTGACCCTCGATACCCTCACCCAGGCCGTGCGCGGCGCGGCCAAGGATGTCGTGGCCCAGGCCGTCACCGGCGGCACGCTGACCCAGGACCAGGCCAACACGGCCAACTCGCGCATCGACCAGTGGCAGCCCGGCCAGGGCCCTGGCCTGCCCTTCTTTGGCGAGCGCGGTCGTGGCGGCCCCGGCGAGAAGGGCGAGTTCGGCGAGAAGGGTGGTTTCGGCGACTTCGGACATGGCGGCATGAAGGGCGGTCTCGACGCAGCGGCCAAGGCGCTGAACATGACCACCGCCGACCTGATGACCGAGTTGCGCAGCGGCAAGACCCTGGCCGCCGTCGCCCAGGCGAAGGGCGTCTCGGCTGACACGGTCAAGGCGGCTATCGTCGCCGACATGAAGGCGAAGGTTGACGCGGCCCAGCAGGCGGGCAAGCTGACCGCCGACCAGGCGACGCAGGCCAAGCAGCGCATCGATACCGAGGCGGCGAACTGGGACCTGAGCCAGTCCTTCGGCCCCGGCGGCAAGAACGGCATGCCGGGTATGCCGGGCGGCAATCGCGGCAATCGCGGCGGCCAGAATGGCACGCCCAACCCCAACGCGACGCCCGCGCCCCAGAAGCAGTAACGCGCTCTGCGCGCGGACGAAGGACCGATGACCAGGGACCAAGGGCGGAGCTATCCCCTTGGTCCTTGGTCCTTCGTCTTTGGTCGCACCCTGAGACCCGGCTACAATTGAAGCGTCATACGCTCAATTCGAGACCCACCCCATGCCCACCGTTCTCGTCGCCGACGACGACCGCAAAATCGTCGATATGTTGCGCCGCACCCTTACCTACGAGGGCTACCACGTCCTGACCGCCCTCGACGGCCAGGACGCCCTCGACCAGGCCCTGGTGCAGCGCCCCGACGTCATCATCCTCGACTGGATGATGCCCAGCGTCGATGGCATCGAAGTCGCCCGCCGCATCCGGGCCGTCGATAGTACGCCCATCCTGATGCTCACCGCCCGCGACGCGGTCGATAACCGCGTCGAAGGCCTGGACGCGGGCGCTGACGACTATCTGGTGAAACCCTTCGCCACGCCGGAGCTTCTTGCCCGCCTGCGCGCCCTACTGCGACGGGGCGAGAGCCAGGCCAGGGATCGCCCCCTCGTCTTCGCCGACCTGGGCCTCGACCCCGCCACCCGTGAGGGGCGGCGCGGCGCGCGCAAGTTCGCCCTCACGCCCAAGGAGTACGATCTCCTGGAGTACCTGCTGCGTCACCCGCGCCAGGTCCTCCCCCGTGAGACCATCCTCGACGCCGTGTGGGGCTACGACTTCGGCGGCCAGGGCAACACCCTCGAAGTCTACATCGGCTACCTGCGCACCAAGACCGAGACCGACGGTGAGTCGCGCCTCATCCAGACCGTGCGCGGCGTGGGCTACGTCCTGCGCGAGGAACCCTGACGTGTCCGTCCGCCTGCGGCTGACGTTGCTGTACACGGCCATCCTGGCGCTGACGCTGGTGGTCTTTAGCGTCGCATTGTACGCCATCGTGTCGCGGCTGACCCTCTTCTCTATCCAATCGGAGCTGGTCGACGATGCTAATCGCGTCGTGCAGGGCTTCTCCGCCCAGAGTGGCCGGGAGGGGCCAGGCGGTCGTGACAACAACCGCCGTCCCAGTTTCCCCCCCTTCCGCATCGCCGGCCCCGACACCTTCGTTCAGATTCTCAACCCCGACGGCGAGATCAACACCCACGCGCCCGGCCTCGGCGACCTGGCCCTACCCATCAACCCTGGCGCACTGACCGCTGCCCAGGCGGGCCGCGCCACCGCCGAGCGCGTCGATGTCGAGGGCCAGCCCCTCCTCATGTACACCGCGCCCATCGTCGCCCAGGGCCGGGTCACCCAGATTGTCCAGGTCGCCCGCAGCGTCGCCCTCCAGGAACAGGCCCTGGGTATTCTGCGCCGCATTCTGCTGGCAGGCACGACCCTCGCCACCGTCGTCGCCTTCGGCGTCGGCTGGCTGCTGGCGGGCGAGGCATTGCGCCCCATCGACCGCATCACCCAGACCGCCAAGGCCATCGGCGCCGAGCGCGACTTCAACCGCCGCGTCGAGTACATCGGCCCCAATGACGAGCTGGGCCGCCTCGCCACCACATTCAATACCATGCTGAGCGAGCTTCAGGCGGGCTATCGCCAGACCGAGGAAGCTCTCCACGCGCAGCGCCGCTTCGTCGCCGACGCCTCCCACGAGTTGCGTACCCCCCTCACCAGCATCCGCGGCAATCTCGCCCTGCTCCAGCGCGAGCCGCCCATTGAACCCACCGACCGCCACGCCGTCATCTCCGACATGGTAGATGAGACCGACCGCCTCACCCGCCTCATCCAGAGTCTGCTGACCCTCGCCCGCGCCGACGCCGGGCAGACCCTACGCGCCGAGGACGTTCTCGTGCGTCCGGTGATCGAGGACGTCGCCCGCCAGGCCCAGAGCCTCGGCCCGCGCCACAGTATCAGCATCGACGCCGCCCCCGATGTCGCGGTCCACGCCGACCGCGACATGCTGAAGCAGGTGCTGCTCATCCTCGTCGACAACGCCGTCAAGTTCACCCCGCCCGGTGGCGCGGTCCACATCGCCGTCCACGCCGGCGGTGGCCTGGTCCACATCGCCGTCGCCGACACCGGTGTCGGTATTCCCCCTGCCGCGCTGCCCCACGTCTTCACCCGCTTCTACCGCGTCGACACCGCCCGCAGCGGCGACAGCGCGGGCCTCGGCCTGTCCATCGCCCAAGACCTCGTCGAGGTCTACCACGGTCGCATCAGCGTCGCCAGCGAGCCGGGCAAGGGCAGCGTCTTCACCGTCAGCCTCCCCGTCGCGACCACGCCCCCCTCTCCTACTGGGTAAAGTCTGGGATAGTCTACGACTGGAAGGCGTGAAGCCATTGGCCCTCCTGCTGCGTTTCCTCTACATCCATGTCTGCCCGGTAGCTGGCGAAGGGAGGCGGCGATGGCTGTACTGAAGAGTGTGGCGCGGCGGTGGCTGCCGCTGGCGGCGGTGACGACGCTGCTATGCGGGTTGGTGTATGGCGTGGCGCAGCAGGGCTGGCGGCAAGCGGCGAATGAGCCGCAGGCGGCGCTGGCGCTGGACGCGGCGGATCGCCTGGGGCGGGGTGACGCCATCGCGGCGGTGCTGCCCGCGCCGCCCATCGACGTGGGGCGCAGTCTGTCGCCGTTCATGATTGTCTATGGCGCGGACCAGCGCCCCATCGCGTCGTCGGGGCTGCTGCACGGCGCGACGCCGGCGCTGCCCCAGGGCGTGCTGGACAGCGCGCGCCAACGGGGTGAGAATCGCCTGACCTGGCAGCCGGAGCCGGGGATGCGGCTGGCGGCGGTGGTCGCGCCGTACAGCGGCGAGCAGGGCGGCTACGTGCTGGCGGCGCGCTCGCTGCGCGACGTGGAGCGCCACATCCAGGCTGTAGGCCTGATGACGGGCCTGGTGTGGCTGGCCGCGCTGGGCGTGTCCCTGGCGTTGATTGTCCTGGGCGAGTTGCTGCTGGCTCGTTAACCAGGAGGTGTAGGAATGGCGTATTACGCGCTGCTGTACGAGGTGGTGGAGGATTACGTGGCGCGGCGGGCAGGCTCCCCGCCGCGACCACTTCGCCGACCACCGACCACCGACCACTGACTACCGATGAGCGGTGAGTATCTGCCTCTGGCGAGGGCGGCGCGCTGCTGGTGTTCCGCGCGGCCGCCCCTTCGGTGGTCGCGGGCTTCGTGCGCCACGACCCCTACGTCCGCAATGGCCTGGTGACACGCTGGACGATTCGCCCCTGGGTGGTGGTCATCGGCGGCGTGTGAGGCGGGGTGTGGATAACTTGCCACCGTGGGTGAAGGGACTCGCACACCTGCCCCTGAACGCTGTCTTACAATAGGAGGAACCCCGCGCCGGAAGCGACGCCTGCGCCCGGCGCGGGGCCGCCGCGTGACCGGTATAACCGCACTTGGCACGGCTGCATGTATGCCAGGTGAGCGGCTTGCGCCGCACACCTATTCAGATTAGCCCTGCGAAGACGGAGGGAGACACCCCGTGAAGAAATTGGTCATCCTGGGCGCCGGCACGGCGGGCACGATGGTCGCCAACCGGCTGCGCCGCCTCCTCGACCGCGACGAGTGGCAAATCACCATCGTCGACCAGAACGAAACCCACTACTATCAACCCGGCTTCCTGTTCATCCCCTTCGGGATGTACAGCAAGAACGACGTCATCAAGCCCAGGCGCGACTTTATCCCGGCCGGCGTCGAGTTCATCATGTCGCCCATCGAGCTGATCGAGCCGGAGCATAACCGCGTCAGACTCGCCAGGGACAACCGCACCCTCAGCTACGACTTCCTCGTCATCGCCACCGGCACCCAGACCCACCCCGACCAGACCACCGGCCTCCACGAACACGAGTGGCACAAGTCCATCTACGACTTCTACACCATCGAGGGCGCGGTCGCGCTGGCGCGGCATCTGCGCACCTGGCAGGGTGGCCGCCTGGTCCTCAACGTCGTCGAGAATCCCATCAAGTGCCCCGTCGCGCCGCTGGAGTTCATCATGCTGGCCGACTGGTTCTTCCACGAGCAGGGCCTCCGCGACCGGGTCGAGCTGATCTACGCCACGCCGCTGCCGGGCGCGTTCACCAAGCCGATTGCCTCCAAGCACCTGGGCGACATCCTGGAGCGCAAGAACGTGCAGGTCGTGCCCGAGTTCATGATCGAGCACGTCGACCCCGACGCCAGGAAGATTGTCGCCTACGATGAGCAGGAAATCGAGTACGACCTGCTGGTGACCGTGCCGCTGAACATGGGCAACGAGGTGGTGGCCCGCTCTGGCCTGGGCGACGAGCTGAACTACATCGCCGTCGATAAGCATACCTTCGTCTCGCCCACCTACCCCAACATCTTTGCCCTGGGCGACGCTGCCGCCCTGCCCACGTCGAAGGCTGGCTCGGTGGCCCACTTCGCCGTTGACTGCTTCGCCGAGAACTTCCTGCGCTACGCCGACGGCCTGGAGATGCTACCCACCTTCGACGGTCACGCTAACTGCTTCATCGAGTCGGGCTTCGGCAAGGGCCTGCTCATCGACTTCAACTACGACGTCGAGCCACTGCCCGGTAAGTACCCGCTGCCCGGCGTCGGCCCCTTCAGCCTGCTGGAAGAGTCGGAGGCGAATCACTGGGGCAAGATGATGTTCCGCTGGCTGTACTGGAACACTCTGTTGAAGGGCCAGGAACTGCCCCTACCGGCGCGCATGAGCATGGCCGGTAAGTGGAAGCAGGCGGAGGCGCTATGGACCAGTCCATCGCGGAACTGAATACCAAGATCGACGCCCTGACCAGCCAGGTGCAGTACCTGGCCGAGCAGGCCCGTGTCGCCGAGCGCGCCCGCGAGGACCGCGCCGAGCTGGTGCGCGACCTGCTGCCCATCGCCAACGATGCTTTCCGCCTGACCAGCGAGCAATTGGAGGAGGTCCAGGAGTACATCGACCTGGGCGACCTGCTACGGCTGGTCAAGCGGCTGCTGCGCAACGGGCGCAATATCGAGATGATGGTCGACCAGTTGGAGAGCCTCAGCGACCTGGCGCAGACCGTGGGGCCGCTGGGCGATGAGGCCTTTGGCAAGGCGGTGGACACCTTGCAGGCTCTGGAGCATAAGGGCTACTTCGCCTTTGCACGGGGCGGGATGCGCATCGTCGATAATGTCGTCACCTCCTTCACTGAAGAGGACGTCCAGCAACTTGGCGACAATGTCGTGCTCATCCTGCAAACCGTGAAGTCGATGACCCAGCCGGAAATCATGAATCTGCTGCGCAACACGGCCCAGGCGGTAGAGATGGAGACGGATGAGCCGGTCGACATCTCGTACCGCGCGCTGCTGGCGCAGATGCGCGACCCGAACGTCCGGCGCGGCCTCGCCCTGACCATGCGCGTCCTGGGCAACCTGGGCAGCCAGACGAGCAACGGGTACGCGGCGCAATAACACTTCAGGAGGAACACAATGGCTACGCGCGAAATCGCCGGTAAAACCGTACAGGTCAACGACGAAGGCTTCATGACGAATCCCAAGGAGTGGGACAAGGATATCGCCGTGAGCATCGCCCACGAGGAGGGCATCGCCGACCTGACGCCGGCCCACTGGAAAGTGATCGACTTCTGCCGCCAGGACGCCGGCGCGGACGGCAAGGCCCCCACCCTGCGCCGCATCACCACCGTCACCGGCGTCTCGACCAAGGATATGTTCGCCCTGTTCCCCAAAGGCCCCGCCAAGAAGGTCGCCAAGATCTCGGGCCTGGGCAAGCCGGAAGGATGTGTGTAACATGGCTACCGAACTCGCACAGGTTCCCGCCCCCATCGTCCAGCCCGCGCCCGCCGCCGAGGAGAAGCCGCGCCACGTCGCCTTCATCTGCTCTAAGGGCAACCTGGACATGGCCTACCCGGCCCTGGTCATGGGCTGGGCCGCGCTGGGCAACGGCATCGACGTGACCATCTTCTTCACCTTCTGGGGTCTCGACATCATCACCAAGAAGCGTGTCGACAGCCTCCAGATCTCGCCCATCGGCAACACCAGCATGAAGATGGGCGACATGGGCATCCCCAACATCGTCGCCGCGATACCCGGCATGACCAACATCTCGACCCGCATGATGAACCAGAAGATGGAGGCGCTGGGCGTGCCGCCCGTGCGCGAGTACGTCCAGATGCTCGTCGACGGCGGCGCGAAGCTCTACGCCTGCAAGATGTCCGTCGACATGATGGGCCTCGGCATGGACGACTTCGTGGAGGGCGTCGACAGCATCGTCACCGCTGGCGACTTCATGGACATGACCGACGGCGCGCAGATCGTGTTCATCTAGGACTATCAGACCCTAAAGGTCTCGGAGACCTTTAGGGTCTGTCTCTTCGCTTTCCCCCGGCTTGCGCGAATTGAGCAACCCCCGTACACTTGTGGTCTATGAATCCTGTAGTCCGCGTGACCGTGTGCGAGTTGCGCAGCGGCGACGCCTTCGCCGCCGACTGGGCCGCGCTGGCCGCGCACGTCCGCGACGAGGGCAGCGACCTGGTGCTGCTGCCGGAGATGGGCCTGGCCCCCTGGTTCGCCCGCACCCGCCCCTTCGACGCGGCGGCGTGGCGGGCGGCGGTGGACGCCCACGCGGCGTGGCTGCCGCGCCTGGCCGACCTGGCCCCGGCCGTCGTCCTGGGCACGCGCCCCGTCGACACCGCTGCTGGGCGGCGCAACGAGGCCTTCGCCTGGGACACGGCCAGCGGCTACCGCGCCGCGCACACCAAGTATTACCTTCCCGACGAGGCCGATTTCTGGGAGGCCTCGTGGTATGCGC
>JAHCIE010000509.1 GCA_026129385.1 Anaerolineae bacterium | reverse complement strand
TTCTGCTGGCCCTTGTGGGGTTGGTGGTCGCCGTGGTGGCGCGGCGGCCAATGGTGAAGTTCCTCGGCTTCGCCTTCTTCACGATGGAGTGGTTCTTCAGCCTGGTCGGCTATCCGCTGTTGAGCCTGGGTAGCCAGGACGGCGACTGGATGGGCATCTATGGGCTGCCGCCCTTGCCGCTGAAAGTGACGCTGGCTGCCGCGCATATCGCCCTCATCGCCCTGGGCTACGTCTTCCTGCGCTCCATGCGCGTGCGCCGCTGGGAACTCATGCTGGGCAGGGACAACCGCGCCATGATTGAGGCCGAGGAGGCGGCGATTCTGGCCCACCCCGCCGACCCTGCGCCGCGACTGGCGCTGGCGCAGTTCTATGCGCAATGCGGCGAGACTGCCCTGGCGAAGGCCACGCTCAAGGACGCGCTGGCGGTAGCGCCGGACAACCTCGATGCGCATATCCTGGCGGGGGCAATGGCGGCCGACGGGGAACGCTATGCCGAAGCCGCAGACCAGTACGCGGCGGCGATAGCGGCCCTGCCGCCCGGACTACAGCGTGGCCGGGTGGAGTATTTGCAGGGCTGGGCGTGGGTGCGCATGGATCGCGCCGCCGATGCTGTGGGCGCGCTGACTCGGGCCATCGAGGATGGTTTTGAGACGGCCGAGGCATATTACTGGCGCGGCCGCGCGTATCAGCGGCTGCGCAACGACGCGGCGGCCCAGGCCGACTTTGCGCGCGCGGCCGAGATCGACGCGACCGGGACGACGGGGGGAGAGGCGGCGAAGGAACTGGCCGCCATGCGCCAGGAGGCGCGATGATGACCGGACTCGACTATCTTACCGGGATGCGCTGTCTGCGGTGCGGGAGAGGCTACCCGCCCGCTCCGACACGCTACGTGTGCGAGGTATGCGGCGACGACGGCAACCTGGATGCCCAATACGACTACCGGCGTATCGCTGCCGATTGGGACCGCGACGCCCTGGCCGGCGACGCCGACCCTGCCATGTGGCGATACGCGCCCCTGCTCCCCGTGACCGCGCCACCCGCCTACCTGAGCCGCTCGCCCCTTGGCTCCAAGCCCTCGACGCTGGCGACGGTGGGCGGCACACCCCTTATTGCCGCGCCCCGTATCGCGGCCGAGGTAGGCGTGCGCGAGGTGTGGATCAAGGACGATGGGCGCAACCCGACCGGCTCCCTCAAGGACCGCGCCAGTGCGGTCGCCGTACTCAAGGCGCAGGAGGCGGAGGCGCGGGTGATCACCACGGCCAGTTCCGGCAACGCGGCGGCGGCCCTGGCGGGTATGGCAGCAGCGGTAGGGATGAGGGCCGTCATCTTCGTGCCTGCCACGGCTCCGTCGGCGAAGGTGGCTCAGTTGCTGGTCTTTGGCGCGGACGTGTACCTCGTCGAAGGGACCTACGACCAGGCCTTCGACCTGTGCCTGGCTGCCGCGCGCGAGTACGGCTGGTACTGTCGCAACACGGGCTACAACCCCTACACCGTCGAGGGCAAGAAGTCTGTTAGCCTGGAGATCGGTGAGCAATTGGGCTGGCAGGCCCCTGACCGCGTGCTGGTGTCGGTCGGTGATGGCAACATTATCTCTGGCGTGTGGAAGGGCTTCCACGATCTGCATCAGCTCGGCTGGATGGAGCGAATGCCCCGTATCTACGGCATCCAGGCCGCCGGGTCGGACGTCCTGTGTACCGCGTGGGAGGCCGAGACCGAAACCATCACACCCATTGTGGCCCACACCGTCGCCGATAGTATCTCGGTCGGGCAGCCACGTGACGCGGTGCGTGCGCTACGGGCAGTGCGCACTACCGGCGGGGAGTATGTGCGCGTCGGTGACGACGAGATTTTGGCCGCCATCCCGTCCCTGGCGCGCGGCGCGGCGGTGTTTGCCGAGCCGTCCGGTGCGGCAGCCTACGCGGGATTGCGTGCCCTGGCTGCCGTGGGCAAGCTGGACCCTGACGACCGCATCGTAGTCATCGCCACGGGCAGCGGCTTGAAGGATATTGCGTCGGCCATGAAGTCGGTGGGGCAGGCGGCGCGCATTGAACCGTCCCTGGGTAGCCTGGACCGCGCACTGCGGTTGGTGGCACAGGTAGTGGATTGAACACGAAGAGGTGGCATGATGACACGAGCGATTCTTGGTCCGACTTTCGAGGAGATGCTGCATCCGCAGACCATCGACCCGGCGATTCGCGCCCGCGCCGTCGCGGCAATGGCCGATGCGCCCCTCGACCCTATCAATCTATACAACATCACCTGGCGGGGGGCCGACAATCAGATCAAATACGAGATTCTACCCGAGGGGCTGACCGGCGTCGATGCGCCTATTGTTGTCCTGTATGGGCGCGACTTCCCAACGGGCGCTCACAAGGTGGGTGCGGCGTATGCCGTGCTGACGGAGATGATCCTGTTCGGCCACGTCGACATTGATGAGAATACCGTGGTTTGGCCCAGTACTGGTAACTACGGCATCGGCGGGGCGTGGGTCGGTGGCCGCGTCGGGGCGAAGTCCATCGTGGTGTTGCCTGAGGGCATGAGCCGCGAGCGGTTCGAGCGCATCGAAAGCTACGGCGCGGAGGTTATCAAGACGCCGGGCGTCGAGTCCAACGTCAAGGAGATTTACGACAAGACCTGGGAACTGCGGCGCGACCCGAACATCCGCATCCTCAACCAGTTCGAGCAGATGGGCAACTACCGCTTCCACTACCACGTGACAGGTAACACCATTGTCGAACTGGCGGAGGAGTTGGGGCGCCGAGGCGTTGGGCGCGGGCGCATCGCCGCCTACTGCTCCGCGATGGGCAGCGCCGGCACCATCGCCGCC
>JAHCIE010000508.1 GCA_026129385.1 Anaerolineae bacterium | reverse complement strand
GCGCTGGCGAGCTTCCTCGTGCTGCCCATCATGTGGGGTGTAACGGTATGGTTCTCGGGCCGCGCTCGCAGGGCCTTCCGCGAGACGCGCAAGGAGATGGGCAAGGTCAACGCGCAGTTGGAGGAGAACATCTCCGGTATGCGCGAGGTGCAGGCCTTCAGCCGCGAGGACGAGAACCAGCAGCGCTTCGAGGCTGTCAACGCCCGCAACCGCGATGCCAACGTGGGCGCGTCGGCCGTCACCAGCGCCTTCATGCCCGCCGTCGATTTTCTGAGCACGGTTTCCCAGGCCATCGTCGTCGGTTATGGGGCGTTCCTGGTGCTCAACGGCCAGATGGAGATCGGCCTGATCGTGACCTTCCTGGCCTACGTGCAACGCTTCTTCGAGCCAATCCGCTCCATCTCCCAGATGTGGACGCTGGGCCAGTCGGCGCTGGCGGGCGCGGAGCGTATTTTCAACCTGGTAGACGAGCCGGTCGAGCTAGAGGACCAGCCAGGCGCGCAGCCCATGCCGCGCATCGTCGGCAAGGTGGAGTTCGACGATGTCACCTTTGGCTACAAGCCGGGCGAGCCGGTCCTGCACGCCGTCGACCTGCTGGCCGAGCCGGGCCAGACGGTTGCCCTGGTCGGGCCGACAGGGGCGGGCAAGAGCAGCATCGTGTCGCTGCTGATGCGCTTCTACGACCCGTGGCAGGGCGCGCTGCGCGTCGATGACATCGACATCCGCCAGGTGCAGCGCGCCAGCCTGCGGCGGCAGATGGGCATGGTGTTGCAAGATACCTTCCTGTTCTCGGGCACGATCGCCGATAACATCCGCTTCGGGCGGCCCGACGCGACCGACGACGAGGTGGCGGCGGCGGCGCAGGCAGTCAATGCCGACGAGTTCATCCGCCGCCTGCCGGAGGGCTACGCAACACCCATCATGGAGCGCGGCTCGAACCTGAGCCAGGGCCAGAAGCAACTCATCGCCTTCGCCCGCGCCATCATCGCCGACCCGCGTATCCTCATCCTGGACGAGGCAACGTCGAGCGTGGACACGCGCACCGAGCAGCTCATCCAGAGCGCGCTGGAACGGCTGCTGGCGGGGCGAACGAGCTTCGTGGTCGCCCACCGCCTGAGTACCATCCGCAATGCCGACCAGGTGCTGGTCATCGTCGGCGGGCGAATCGTCGAGCGTGGGACTCACGACAGCCTCATGGCCGCCCAGGGCGTGTACGCCGACCTTGTCTCGCGCCAGATGGGCGCGCTGGCGGCCCTGAACGGCGCGACATCCGCGCCGATCGAGACCTCCGCCCACCCGTAGGGGCGGCCCCCCGTGGCAGTCGTCAATGGTCAGGTGATAGCACCGGGCAAGACGCGGTGTCAAACGAAGCAACCGGCTTGAGGATCGCGAACCGACCGGGGAAGGTTCGCCCGCCCGTACCCACCCGGCTATAATTTCCATGTGACCCGTGGGACCGCCGCCGAGGTGACCTATGCAGCTATTCACGCGTATTCGACTCGTTCTCGCCGAGCCGACCGCCACGCGCCTGCCGGGCGTGCGAGTCTCGCTCTATGATTACGACTCCGACGGCCACGATGACCCCCTGGGCGATGGCGTGACCGATGCCCAGGGCGAAGTGGCCATCGGCTACACGACCGACCAATACGTCGACAGCGAAGACGGCCCCGACTGGAGCATCAAGTCTTTCCCCGACCTGTACGTCGTGGTCTACGACGCGGCGGGGCAGGTGGCGATCAATACCCGCGACCGGGTACGACCCGACGAGATGCCGCGCGTCCTGGTCGTGGAAGTGCCGCGCGCCGTCGCCGAGCAGCACGGCCTGCTCGCCACAAGCCCCCGCCCGTAGGGGCAGGCCCCCGTGCCTGCCCTTTTGGCGACAACGACCGATACGCCCCGCCACCGCGGCGCGGGCAACATCGCCGCCAAGGACGCGGTGGCGAATGGCATCGCCGCCAAGGACGCAAGGGCGGATGGCATTGCCGAGGACGAGGGCGGCCGCAAGACCCAGAGGGCGGCCACGGGGGACCGCCCCTACCGGACGGCAAGAATGGTCGGTGGTGGCGGCGCGACGTAAGATATGGAGTTTGGGCGAGTCTAAGGGGTGACTATGAAGCGTAGCACTGGGTTTCGGGCACAGCGGGCGACGTCGGGTCGGCCCGCCTTTTCTTTTGCCCTGACCCTTAACCCCCGTCCAGAGAAGACGGTAAAGGAGTTTCTAGAGTAGTATGGCTGCGAAGAACAAGAACGGTCGTAAGAACGAGACGAACGTGAAGATCATTCCTCTGGGCGGCCTGGGGGAAATCGGCAAGAATATGACGGCGATTCAGTCCGGCCGCGACATCCTCATCATCGACTGCGGGGGCATGTTTCCTGACCCCGAGCACCTCGGCGTGGACCTGATCATCCCCGACTACAAGTGGGTGGTGGAGAACAAGGACAGCGTGGTGGGTATCCTCGTCACCCACGGCCACGAGGACCACATCGGCGCGTTGCCGTACTTCCTGGCGGAGATCGATGCGCCCGTGTACGCCACGCCCCTGACGCGCGGCCTCATCGAGGTCAAGCTGAAGGAGGAGGGCGGCCTGGGTCACGTGCGTATGGAGACCATCGCGCCGCGCCAGCCCTTCAAGGTCGGTCCCTTCAAGGCCGAGGCGTTCCACGTCAACCATTCCATTCCGGATGCGGTGGGCTTCGCCATCGATACACCGGCCGGCCTTATCGTTCATACTGGCGACTTCAAGGTGGACTACACGCCCGTGGACGGTCAGCCGACGGACTTTGCCAAGCTGGTCGAGCTAGGCGAGCGCGGCGTCCTGGCCTTGCTGTCGGACAG
>JAHCIE010000507.1 GCA_026129385.1 Anaerolineae bacterium | reverse complement strand
CGCCCGCCGACCTGCACCTGGAGGGTTTCCCCCTCCAGGGTGACGTCGACGAGGATCAGGCTGGGGCGACCGACGGCGTAGCCCTGCTCAGCGATGACGCGGACCGTGGGCGCGTTAGGCACGACGCCGAGGCGGACCAGGTAGGCGGCCAGCGCGGCGTTGGCGCTGCCGGTGGCGGGGTCCTCGTCGATGCCTAGCAGAGGGGCGAAGACGCGCACGAAGACGGTATTCTCAGGGCGCAAGGTGTCCAGGGTGTAGACGGCCGTGACATCCGCGCCCACGTCGACACAGGCGATAGCGAGCGCGCTACGGTTCAGGATGATGCTGCTGACGTCGTCGCGGGACATGACCGGCACGACGAGGGTTGGCAAAGTGGTCGTGACGACCTGGGGCATCAGGCCGGTGGCGGCGATACGCGCGGGGTCGAGGCGTAGCGCCTCAGCCAGGGCGGAGATGTCCTCGACCTTATCGCCAAAGCCAGGCGGGTTCTCGGTGACGGTGACGCGGCGCACCTCGCCGCCCTGAATGTCGGCGTCGACGGGCAGAATTCCTAGCTCGGTCTGCACCAGGACACGCGGGCGAAGCTCGAGCAGGCCGCCCGACTGCGTCATCAGCACATAGGCCGCGCCCAGCATCAGATGGCCGGAGAAGGGGACCTCCGTGGCGGGGGTGAAAAAGCGCAGGCGAACGTCCGCCCCGTCAACCGTGGGCGACACGATGAAGCCGGTCTCGGCGAAACTCATGCCACGGGCAATAGCGAGCATCTCGGCATCGCTCATGCCGTGGGCATCGAGAATGACGACCACCGGGTTGCCCCCAAAGGGGCTATCACTGAAGACATCTGCCTGAACGAAAGCGGCACGTTGCATGGAACGCCTCACGGCTAGCCAGGGCGCTGGGCGGATACGCGCCCAACAATAGCATCACAGGCGGCGACTCGTCAACCGCGCCGCCCTGCTCATCACGGCCGAGGCGTGGGCGCAGGCTCACCCCGGGCGATGAGGGGGAGATAGAGGCGGTGCGCGGCCAGCTCGATCGTGACAGGGCGTACCTCGAACGAGTGGCCGTAGCTGCTGGTGTTGGTTCCATCCTCCAGAATGATCTGCCACAGGTAGACCGTGCCGGGTACGAAATTCGGGATGTCCGCAGCCTCGCGGATCACGACCTTGCCCGGGGTCTGGCTGAGGTAGGGCGGCCCAATGCTGAGGTCCGAGCCAGATAGGGCGAGGTCGACGTAGTAAGCCGTGTTGGGGGTCTGGCGCGGCATGAAGGTGAAGGTGATGGGAAAAGTGGGTAGCACCGCCCTCGATACAGGCTCAAGGAGGGGCGCATCGGCGATGTCGAGGGCGCCTGCGTCGGCCGCGCTGCCCTGGGTATAGCCGACGATGTCGGGGCCGAGCCAGTCGAAGACGTAGGCGGGATTGGTGGTGTTGGGGCCGTAGTAGGTGTAGTACGTCCAGCCCTGCGGCGGCGTAGGTGGGTCGGCGAAGGCGAAATGGCCGGTGATAGTGGTGGTGGTGGTCAGGATAGCGATATTGGCTCCTGCCTGGTACTGGCGGAGTTGGATACTCGCGCCGGCGACCGCGACTCCATTCGCCGTCACCTGGCCGCTGATGCCAGGTGCCGCTGCCCGCGCGGGACTGGCTGCCGAGCCTGGGGAGTGGATAGCGGGGCCTGCCTTGTGGCCTGCGCCTGGACGCGGCCAAGCGTCGTCAGCATGTGCGGGGGACGTTGACGCCAGCAGCCACGTACCGACCAGAACCAGAAGTGCGGCGACGATGACAGCGACGCTGCCTGCGATGGGCCTCATATTTACCTCCTAACCGGGTCTGAGGGCGGATAGTTGGGGTTTTCCCCGGAGAAATTAGCACATTTGAACGTCGAGACCTTGACATAGAACATGTGTGTCTGGTATAATGGTACAAGTGTTCAAGGGGATCGACAAGGAGGCGGCATGGCTAGCAAGAAACCTCTCTCGGAGCGGCAGCAGCAGATGCTTGGCTTCATTACCCAGTTCAGCGACGAGCATGGCTATCCGCCTACCATTCGCGACATTGGGACGAAGTTGGGGATCTCGTCGACGTCCGTCGTCAGCTATAATCTTAAGATTCTTGAGAAGGAAGGTCTAATCCATCGTGACGAGACCATCTCGCGGGGGTTGAAGGTTGTCCAGGGCGAGAAGGGGAACGGCGCGCCGCGCCGGGGGATGAAAGTGCCCATTCTGGGGACCATCGCCGCCGGCCAGCCTTTGCAGCTTCCCGACGCCGGGCAGTACTCGCCGGAGGACTTTATCGAGTTGACGCGCGATATTTGCAGCGAGACGCAGGGCATCTACGCGCTGCGTGTCAAGGGCGACTCGATGATCGACGCTCTGGTAAACGACGGCGACCTGGTGATCATTCGCCACCAGGAGACGGTCGAGAACGGGCAGATGGCCGCCGTCTGGCTGCCTGAGGATGGCGAGACGACCTTGAAGTACGTCTCCTTGGAAAATGATCAGGGGCGCCTGCGGCCGGCCAACCCGACCATGACGGACTTCTTCCGACCCGCCGCCCAATGCCAGGTGAAGGGTAAGGTGATCGCGGTCATTCGCCAGATGTAGCGACGATGGCGGCCGCGCCACACTCGCCACGACTCACAAGGCACATTGCCCCTGATCCGGGCTGAAATTCACGTCTCCTTCCCTTGACACCGAACGCCTGTTCTGGTACAATACGACCAGAACAGGCGTTCTGATTCTCTCAGACGGAACCTCTCCCCTCGCTACCGTCTGTACCCCGCCTCCTCATCCCGACAGTGCATCGCGCCGCCTCGCCGGAGCCGTCATGACGCGCTACACGCG
>JAHCIE010000506.1 GCA_026129385.1 Anaerolineae bacterium | reverse complement strand
TCGCCCCGGCTATCGACAATGACGATCGCATCGGGCGCGGATTCCAGCAAGCCCCGAAACTTCGCCTCTGGCAGCGCCACCCTCGAATTACGAGTCTTTTCCATAAGTACCCAGCGTTCCAAGTTCTACACGCCTGAGCGTTCTTAATAATAGCCCAAGTGAGCGCAAGAGACAACCAGACGCTCCTCGCGCCCGCCAGGGCTCCACCTGACCCACCACGCAGGTGGACAATTCACCACCAGACACAAACGCCTCACTACATTTGCCAGTCGAGATTGCCCCTATACTAACAGCAGGCACCAATCGGTGATCCCGCTGGCTTGGCACACCGTGGCCGAGTGAGACTGCGGCGCCGGTTCCCGCACCAGCCGGGTCGCCCGCCAAGTAACTACCTCTCGAACCGCGATACGCCAGGGCGTCGAGGTGAACTGCCCACCTCGACGCCCTTCCCGCCTACCTGGGACATTCTCCGCATCTTGTATCGGCGTCGGAAGGTGGGATGGAGAATCGTATGTTCAGCCGCCTTCTTGTCCCCCTCGATGGCTCCTCGCTGAGTGAGCGCGCCCTACCCATTGCCACACTGCTCGCCCAGGCCACTGGTGCACAGCTGTGGCTCGTTCGCGCCGCCAGGGAGAGGGGTAGCCAGGGGCCGGGCGCGTGCCAGGAGGCGCAGACCTACCTGGAAGGCGTGCGCCGCCGCCTGGGGGATGCGCTGAGCATCCACATCGCCACGTCGGATACGCCCCCCGCCCGCGCCATCGCCACCATCGCCGCCCAGCACACCATCGATCTCATCGTCATGACCACGCATGGGCATGGCGGTCTGCAACGCCTCGTGCACGGCTCGGTGGCCGAGGCCATCCTGGCGGACAGTCGCGTGCCTGTCCTCCTTGTCCGCATGAACGCGCCCGCCCCGGCCATACCCACCCACGACGAGCGCCCGCGCGTGCTTGTCCCCCTCGACGGGTCGCCCTTCGCCGAAGCTGCCCTGCCAGCGGCGGCGGCTCTCGCCCGCGCCCTCGACTGGACTCTCGTGCTGCTGCGTGTCGCCATCCCGCCCACGGCTCTCCTGGTCGATCCAGAGATCGCACGCACCGAGACAACGGACCGCATCCTCGAGGCTGAGAGCATAGCCGCCAGCCACTACCTCAAGGGCATTGCCGACGGCTTGCAGGCCGAGGGGCTGCGGATCGAGACACGCCTCCGCGTCGGCCTGGCTGCGCAGGCTATCCTGGACGAGGGCGCAGCGTCGGGCGCGAGCCTGGTGATCATGGCAACCCATGGCCGATCTGGCCTGGGCCGTATGCTGCGCGGCAGCGTCGCGACCGAGGTGCTACATCGCGGCTCGCTGCCCCTGCTGCTGGTACGGCCAAGCACGGTGAACGCGGCGGAGCCTTAGTCGCTGCTGTCTCCCCACCTGGTATACCGTGGGCTGCGATCGACAGCGCCCTTACCAACCCCCTCGATACGGAGGCGAAGCATGGAATACCGCACCCTCGGCCGGAGCGGCCTGCGCGTGTCCGAGCTGTGCCTGGGTACAATGCAATTTGGCTGGACCACCGACGAGGCAGGCGCGTTCGCCGTCCTGGACGCCTTCCACGCGGCCGGTGGCACGTTCCTTGACACCGCCGACGTCTACTCCAACTGGGCGGCCAACAATCCGGGTGGCGTCGCCGAGGCGATCATCGGTCGCTGGCTAAACGGGCGGGGCGTGCGCCGGGACATGATCATCGCCACAAAAGTGCGCGGGCGCATGGAACCCGGCCCTAACGGCGAGGGTCTGAGCCGCGCCCACATCATGCAGGCCGCCGAAGATAGTCTGCGACGGCTCGGCGTCGACGCGATTGACCTCTACCAGTCTCACTGGTATGATGAACACACGCCCATCGAGGAAACCCTGCGCGCCTACGACGATCTGGTGCGCCAGGGCAAGGTGCGCTACATCGGCGCGTCCAACTACCCGGCCTGGCGGCTGTGCCGCAGCTTGTGGGCCGCCGACGTGAACAAATTGGTCCGCTACGACTCCCTGCAACCGCACTACAGCCTGGTTCACCGCGCCGAGTTCGAACGCGAACTACGCGACCTGTGCCTCGACCAGGGCATCGGGGTCATGCCTTACAGCCCGCTGGCGGGTGGCTTCCTGACCGGCCGGTATCGCCGCAATCAGCCGCTGCCCGACAGCCAGCGTCGCCGGGGCGTGCAGCGCTACCTGAACGAGCAAGGTTGGGCGGCCATCGATGCCCTTGACGCAGTGGCGACGGCGCGCAGCGTGTCCCTGATTAGTGTGGCTCTGGCGTGGCAGCTCAGCCAGCCTGTCATCACCGCGCCCATCATCGGCGCCAACTCTGTTGAGCAGCTTCAGCCGAGCCTGGCCGCAGCGGGCCTGCGCCTGACTGCCGACGAGATGGAAACGCTGAACGCGGCGACGGCATGGGAGACGTGAGGCGTGACACGTCTCGGCCCTGGCCCTGCATTGTGACACACTAACTTTGAATCTATGGGAGGTCCCATGCCCGACCCAGCCGCCAGCAGCATTCCCCAGTCCCCCGAGAACCAGCCCCCCAACGTGCGCGAGGAACTCGACCAGACGCTCATCACCCACGAGGGCACGCCGCGCCCGCCCGACGCCGACCCCGACCCCGAATCGCCCCAGGAGTACATGGGCGCGCTAGAGAGTGACGTGACCCCGGTCACGCCCTTGACGACTGGCCCCCTCGATTTCGTCGGCAACGAACCCGACGGCGACGAGGAGACGGGCATCGACCCGCGCGACGAGATTCCAGGCGGGTGAATCAGACAGAAGCCCGTCGCCCGTAGTCAACGGTCAGTCCTTACGACCGCCGCCGCCTGACCTCG
>JAHCIE010000505.1 GCA_026129385.1 Anaerolineae bacterium | reverse complement strand
TGAATCAGGTCGCCGTGGGCTTGCAACCCCTCGCGCTCGAAGTCGCGCAGGATGAAGTGCAACTCGGCGGTGGCGGCGGTGCCACTCATCTGGTAGACATGAATGAAGCCCTCGCGACCGTCGGTGGTCTCCGGCGTCAACGTAACGTGGGGCAGAGTGTCGACAATCTTGGCGGCCAGATGCAGGGCGTTGACGAGCACGCCCTTAGCCGCCCCAGGGTGGGCCGACACGCCCTGTACCCGCACCGTTGCCTTGTCGGCCGAGAAGGTCTCGTAGACGACCTCGCCCAGGTCGCCGCCGTCCAGGGTGTAGGCGAAGGTCGCGCCCAGGTCATCGGGCAGCCTGGGGTGAACGCCGCGCCCAATCTCCTCATCCGGCGTGAAGGCGATGCGGATGGGGCCGTGGGGCAGCTCCGGGTAGCGCAGCAGGTGGCCGGTCATGGCCATGATGATCGCCACGCCCGCCTTGTCGTCGGCGCCCAGCAGCGTCGTGCCGCTGGCTGTGATAATGTCGTCGCCGACCTTCTGCGCCAGATAGGGCAGCTGGCTTGGCGACAGAACGACCTCGGGGTCGTCGGGTAGGACGATGTCGCTACCGTCCCAGGCGCGGTGGACGAGGGGCTTGACGCCCGTGGCGTTGAAGGCGGGCGCGGTGTCCACGTGGGCCAGGAAGGCGATGGTAGGCGCGCTGGTCGCGACGGTGGCGGGCAGCGTTGCCAGGACCGCGCCGTACTCGGTGAGGGTCACATCCTGCGCGCCGAGGGCCTGGAGCTCGTCCACCAGCAGGTGGAGCAGGTCGAACTGCTGCTCGGTGCTCGGCGTCGTTGGCGAGGCCTCGTTGGCCTGGGTGTCGATGCTGGCGTAGCGCACCAGGCGCTCTTCCAACTCGCGGTCGAATTTGAATGACATAATGCTAAGCCTCCTTTAGCGTGGCAACTCTGCGAGTTCTTCCAGGTAGACGATGGCGGTCTCGATACCGCGCTGAAACATCTCCAGGCTGTAGTGTTCGTTGGGTGAGTGCAGGCCGTCCGTATCCAGCCCATAGCCCATCATCACCACCGGAATCTTCATCAGGTCGTAGATATCGGCCACGACGGGGATGCTTCCGCCGCCCCGGGTGAAAACCGGCGCGTGGCCCCACCCCTTCTCGAAGGCGCGCGCGGCGGCCTGCATCTCCGGTAGGTCGAAGGGGATGAGGGCCGGCTTGCCGGTGGTCAGCAGCCTGACCTCGACCTTGACCGTGGGTGGTGTGATGGCCTCGATGTATGTCTTCAACAACTGGTAGATGCGGTCGGGGTCCTGGTTGCCCACCAGCCGTGAGCTGAGCTTGGCCCCCGCCCTGGCCGGGACGATGGTCTTGGGGCCGGGGCCGCTCCACCCGCTCCACAGGCCATTGATGTCTAGGGTTGGGCGGGCGGAGATGCGCTCGCGGATGGTATAGCGGGCGTCGCCCCAGAGGGCGGGCACGCCCGTAGCCTGCCGATACTGTGCTTCGCTCAGGTCGGTCTTGGCGATCATGGTCCGCTCGGCCGGCGTGAGGGGAACGACGTCGTCGTAGAAGCCGGGCACGGCAATGGTGTGGTCGGGGTTGTAGAGCTTGCCCAGAATCTCGGCCAGCGCCAGGGCCGGGTTATGGGCCGCGCCACCCCACAGGCCACTGTGTAGATCTTCCTTCGGTCCCTCTAGCTCGATCTCAATGTAGGTCATGCCGCGCAGGCTGTGGGTAATGGCCGGCTCGTCTATCGTGCGCATGGAGGTATCGCTGATCACGCACACATCAGCCTTGAGCAGGTCCAGGTGGGCCTTGATAAAGGGCGTCAGATTGGGCGAGGACACTTCCTCTTCGCCTTCGATCAGGAACTTGACGTTGACAGGCGCGCTGCCAGCCGTCTTGAGATAGGCTTCGAGGGCCTTGACGTGGATGAAGAGTTGGCCTTTGTTGTCCGTCGCGCCTCGGGCGTAGACCTTGCCGCCCTTGACCGCCGGCTCGAAGGGCGGCGTATCCCAGCCATCCTCCAGCAGCGCCGGTACGACGTCGTAGTGACCGTACACCAACACGGTGGGCTTGTCCGGCCCTGCGCCCAGCCACTCACCGTAGACGACCGGGTAGCCGGCCGTCGGCATCGCCGCGACGTTGGTGAGACCAATCTGGCGCATGTGGTCCGCCAGCCAGTCGGCCATGCGCCGCATATCGTCGGCGTGGGCAGGGTCGCCGCTGAGGCTGGGGATGCGCAGCATCTCAAAAAGCTCAGCCTGGAATGTTTCGGCCTGGGCGCGGGAATACTGGCGCGCGGCCTCGCTAGGGGATGGCATGCGAGGGTTGCTCCTTTCGTTACGCTACGGTGGGGTCGGCTCTGATACAAATAGATTCATGCCCAGATGGTCGGACAGGTAGGACGCGGCGAGCTGGCCACGGACGCTATTGCCAGCCCGGTCCAGAGGCGGCGAGAATGCCCCCAGGCCACCCTTGCCGGGCGCGACGGTGATGATGCCGCCACTCACGCCACTCTTGCCCGGCAGTCCGATGTCGTACAACCAGTCGCCAGAGGTCTCGTACATTCCTGCGGTCGCCATGACTGCTAGGACATAGGGATCGACGCCAGGGTCGATGACGCGCTCGCCCGTCAGGGGGTTGACGCCGCCGTTGGCGAGGGTCGAGGCCATGACCGCCAGGTCGCGCGCTGTCACGTTGAGGCAGGATTGCCGGGTGTACAGATCGGTCGTGGCGGTGGGGTCGAAGTACAGCCGCTCATAGCCCCACAGCAGGCGGGCGATACCCTGATTGCGGTGGTTGGTGGCTGACGCTGAGGCGTACATGGTCTCATTGAGGCTGAGCGGGCGGCCAGCGAAGCGTGACA
>JAHCIE010000504.1 GCA_026129385.1 Anaerolineae bacterium | reverse complement strand
GTCATCGCTGTTAAAGCGAACGAGGACCTTCCCTCCCGGGTTATCCTTCTTCGCCTGGTTGACCAGCTCGGCCACGATGCTCTCGCACACCGGCTTGGCAGGGTTACCCGGGTTCAGGTTCTTGTAGGCCAGGTTAGCCCAGCCGCGTTCCTTCGTGGCCTTCGTGGTAGCCTCAAGGTGCGCCTTGTTCCAGCCGTTGTCATTCTCGTCACCGACAGCAATGTCGATGAGCGTATTCTTGGCGCCCGCGGCGGCGGCCTTGGGGGCCTCGGTCGCCTTGGGCGCAGCCGCCGCCGCCACCGTCGGCGCCGCCTGCTGAACAGCGGCCGCCACCGTCGGCGCTACCGCCTTGGCCGCCGCTGCCACCGTCGGCGCGGCCTTCTCGACCGCCGCCTGCTGAGCAGGCGTACATGCCGCTGCCAGAGCGACCAGCGCCAACAGCGCTACTATGATCCAACCTCGTTTCATCATGACAGTCTCCTCCTATGATCCTTCATCAACCCTGACGCGCCATCACCGGGCGGAGGCGCCGGGTTATCCACTAGAGACGCTCGATCACCGACGGGTCGAAAGGCTGCCCAGGCACGAAACGACCGTGCCCCGGCACGCCCAGGAACTCCCCGTCGAGGTAGACAACGCGACCCCGGCTGACCGTGGCTTTGACGCGCCCCTCGACCCCGAACCCATCGTAGGGCGTGTAGCCACCTAGGGTGTGCATCGCTTTGGCGTCGATAGCCTGACGACCGCGCGGATCGTACACCACCACGTCACCGTCCGCCCCGACCTCCAGCGAGCCTTTACGCGGGTAGAGGCCGTACACTCGCGCCGGGTTCGTAGACGTGAGCCTGACCAGACGTTCGAGACTCAACCGCCCCGCCTCAACCATGTAGGTGTACAGGATAGGCAACATCGTCTCGACGCCGGGAATACCGCCTGCCGTTGTCGGGAACTGGCCGGTCGCCCGCTTCTTAGGTAACGCATAGTCGCAATGGTCGGTTCCAATGCTGTCCACCCAGCCCATCTCCACGAGCGCCACCAATTCACGGCGCAGGTCGTCGGGGCGAATGGGCGGTTGCATGATATACCACTCGGCCTGAGGACCATCGTATACCGTGTCCGAGAACATCAGATACTGGGGGCACGTCTCGGCGATGGCGGCCTGGCCCACGCTGCGGGCGGCGTGAATCAGGCGCACCGCCGCCGGTGTCGAACAGTGGACAACGAACAGCGCCGCGCCCGCCTGTTCGGCCAGGAACAGGCAGCGATGCACCGCCTCCGCCTCGGCCAGCGGTGGCCGCGCCGCGCCGTGATAGGCCAGGCTTGTCCGCCCGGCGTCGATGAGGGCCTGGCCCGCCTCGCTGACGATCGAGTCATTCTCGGCATGGACCATGACCAGCGCACCCGCCTCAGCCGACGCGCGCATGATGCGCAGCAGCTTGGCGTCCTCGGCAAAATAGTTGGGGCGATACGTCGTGTACACCTTGACACTTGGCGCACCCGCCGCCACCAGATCGGCGATGCTCGGCTCAGCGCCGAGGGGGAAGTCGGTGACCATGCAATGCAGCGCATAGTCGATGTGGACCAGCGGGTCGGCTTCGGCGCGGCGCAGCGCCACAGCCTCGGCCGGCGTCTGGCCGGCCAGTTGAGTCGCAAAGTCCACCACCGTTGTCACACCGCCGCACGCCGCCGAGCGCGTGCCAACACCAAAGTCGTCGTCGGTCTGGTAGATGCCGGTATCGAGGGCAAAATGCACGTGGGCGTCCACGAGACCGGGCAGGACGTAGCAGCCCTGCGCCTCGACGACGTGGTCCCCTGCCAGCGGCTGGAGGTCGTTCGCCACCGCCGTCACGCGCCCCGCCTCGATGAGCACATCAGAGCGGGCGCGGCCCTCGGCCGTGACAACGGTACCGCCGCGCACCAGTAGACGATCACTCATACGCCCGCTCGCTCGACCATACGGCGCGCAATCTCGTTATGTCGCCTCAAGAAGTGCGGTAGGTCCAGCGTGATCACGCGGCCGTCCTCCACTACCACACGGCCATTCACCACCGACCAGTCGACGTTGGGCGGGCGGCAGAATACCACCGCCGCCAGCGGGTCGTGGACCCACGCGCCCGCGAAGTCCAGCGTATCCAGGTCAATGCCGATGAAGTCGGCGGCCATACCGGGCGCCAGATAGCCAATATCATCGCGCCCCAGCACCTCCGCCCCACCTCGCGTTGCCAGCCAGAGGGCCTGCTCGGCGGTGAGGGCGCCCGGGTCGCCACCCACACGCTGAAGCAGGAGCGCCATACGCGCCTCGGTCAGCATGTGCGACGAGTCGTTGCTGGCTGAACCGTCCACGCCTAAGCCCACGGGCACGCCTGCCTGCATGTAGCGTATGACAGGAGCGATGCCCGACGCCAGGCGCATGTTGGACGATGGACAATGCGCCACGCCAGTGTGAGTGCGGGCCATGCGGGCAATCTCGGCCTCACTGACGTGGACGGCGTGCGCCCACCACACGTCGTCGCCCGCCCAGCCCAGGCTCTCGGCGTACTCGACGGGCCGCATGCCAAAGTGTTCCAGGCAGAAGTCTTCCTCGTCGCGCGTCTCCGCCAGGTGGGTATGCATCCGCACCCCGTAGGCATCCGCCAGCTTGCGGCTCTCCCGCATGAGGTCGGGCGTGACGGAGAACGGTGAGCAGGGCGCGACGGCCACGCGCAGCATAGAAAACCGCTGCGCGTCGTGGTACGTCTCTATCACCCGCACACAGTCGCGCAGGATGGCGTCCTCGGCCTCGGTGACGCGGTCGGGCGGCAGCCCGCCCTGCGACTCACCCAGCGACATGCTGCCGCGTGTCGGGTGGAAGCGGATGCC
>JAHCIE010000503.1 GCA_026129385.1 Anaerolineae bacterium | reverse complement strand
CTCCGGCATATTCGCAAGGTATATCCATTGACGCAAGGAATTCACCGTATAATCAAGTTGCCCCGGCTCAGGGGATTGGTATAGGTGATATGAACGATCTTCGCATAGCAGCCGGGCTAGGGCTAGTAGGGATGTATCGAACAACACATGGTGCCTTGTCAGTCCCAGTTGGCACTGTTGTCACAGTTACATATCAGGATGGGTCAAAAGAAATATTTACTGTCGTCTGCTTGATAGGAAGCTATTGTGTGCAGCCAATAGCTAATACACAGCAGCCACCACCGAGTGGTGGCGGTGGTGGCGGCGGCGGCGGTGATGGTGGCGCGGGAGGGGGCGGGTCATCCTCGCGCGGCACGCGCACCGCGCCTCGCGGCGTCATGCCCGGCGGGCATACGCAATCGCCGGCCTCGTTCTGGAACCTGCCCAGCAGGTGCGTCGGCGTGATCCGGCCATCGGCGATGGCCTGCTCGTCGATGGCATGGACCCGGTCGATGAAGTCCAGATCGAACTCGTCCTGCGCCCTGAAATTGTGACCGAAGTTGCGATCCACGAAAACGTCGATGATGTTGCCCCAGGCCAGGAACACCCGCGGCGAGAACCGGTCGAGGATGAGCGGAAGCACCTCCTGCGCACGCACGCCCTCGAACCCCTCGTGCGAGCAATCCCAGTCCATGAACTGCTGTTCCTGCCGCTTCAGCTGCCAGTTGTAGCGGTAACTGTCGGGCAACTGCTCCCAAAGCTCGTCCACGAGCTTGCGCGCCTCCGGCCAGCGCACGTGTCCGTTGCGGCCAATCATGTCCGACACCAGGAAGCAGCCGCCGGGCTTGAGCTGCCGTCGGATCGCGTCGTACAGGATCTCCAGCTCGACCACGTGGTGGAGCGACTGGTTGGCGATGACCACATCGAAGGCGCCGTCGGGCAGCCCCTGATTGAAATCGTGGGGCAGCATCTCGAAACGGGCCTGCAGCCCGGCAGCCTCCGCAAACTCGCGGCCGCGCGCGAGTGCGCCATCGCTGATGTCCATGCAGACGAAGCGGAAGTCGGTGATGCCCGCCGCGACGAGGCCGCGCGCGATACCCACCTCGGTCGCGCAATCACCGCAACCGACGCTGGCGATCAGCAGGCCATCACCGTCGGCAGGCGTCGTGCGCGCGATCTCGCGCACGAAGAAGTCGTCGATGCTGTCGTACCCGAAGCGATTGATGAAGGGCCGCAGGTGCTTGTTCGACCAGTAGTGGAAGATCTCCGGCAGGTCATGGACGCAGACCTCCGCGTCGAACCTCCGCTTCTCCCATGCAAGGCGTTCCTGGTACTGGTGTTCGGTCACGACGGCGTCCATCTGGGGAAGCGTCCCTGCATTGCCTGGAAACGAAGGGGGGGGTCATCCCTGCCAAGATAACCCGCCGGAGCACCTTGCTGCACACCCCCCCGACGGGCTGGTCGCACCCGACCGCCCCGCCCGGTAGAATTGCGCACCCGCCGCGCCCGAGCCGCCGGTCGCCGGCGCGTCGCCCCCCCACAAGGACCCCCCACACGATGAAGATTCTGGTCGCCTACAAGCGCGTGGTGGACTTCAATGTCCGCATCCAGGTCAAGCCGGACGGCTCCGGCGTGGTCACCGAGGGCGTGAAGCTCTCGGCCAACCCCTTCGACGAGATCGCGCTGGAAGAGGCGCTGCGCCTGCGCGACAAGGGCATCGCCGCCGAGGTCGTGGTGGCCACGATCGCCCCGGCCGATGCCGCCGCCCACCTGCGCAACGGCCTGGCGATGGGCGCCAACCGCGCCATCCACGTGGTCACCGACCAGCCCATCCAGCCGCTGACCGCCGCCCGTACCCTGCTCAAGCTGGTCGAGAGGGAGTCGCCGGACCTGGTGATCCTGGGCAAGCAGGCGATCGACGACGACGCCAACCAGACCGGCCAGATGCTGGCCACGCTGTGGGGCCGTCCGCAGGCCACCTTCGCCTCGAAGCTGGAGATCGAAGGCGGCAAGGCCACCGTCACCCGCGAGGTCGACGCCGGCCTCGAGACGCTGGAGGTCGACCTGCCCGCCGTGGTCACCACCGATCTGCGCCTGAACGAGCCGCGCTTCATCAAGCTGCCCGACATCATGAAGGCCAAGAGCAAGCCGCTGGAAACGCTGGCGCTGGCCGACCTGGGCGTGGAATCCGCCGATTTCCTCAAGACCACCCACTACGCCGCACCCGCCAGGCGGAGCAAGGGCGTGATGGTCAAGGATGCGGCCGAACTGGTCGCCGCACTGAAGCAGAAGGGGCTCCTGTAATGGCCAAGGTTCTCGTCATCGCCGAACACCACGACGGCAATCTCAATCCCTCGACCGCGCGCACCGTGAGCGCCGCACAGGCCCTCTCCCCCGAGGCCATCGACATCGCCGTGTTCGCCGCCGACCCGGCGGCGGTCGCGGCCGGGGCCGCGCAGATCGCCGGGGTTGCGAAGGTGCTGGCCGTGGCCAACCCGGCCAACACGCACGCCATCGCGCAGGTGCTGGCGCCACAGGTGGCGAAGCTCGCCGATGGCTACAGCCACGTGTTCCTGCCCAGCACCACCTTCGGCAAGGACCTCGCTCCCTGCGTGGCCGCGCTGCTGGGCGTCGCCCAGGTCTCCGACCTGATGGCGGTCGAGGGCACGCACGTGTTCAAGCGCCCGATCTACGCCGGCAACGCGATCGTCACCGTCGAGGCACCGGCCGACCGCACCGTGGTCGCGACCGTCCGGACGGCTTCGTGGCCGGAGGCGGCCAAGGGAGGCAGCGCCGCGGTCGAAACCCTGTCCGTCGATTCCGCCCTGCCCACGCATACGCGCTACGTCGGCCTCGCCGCCGGCAAGTCCGACCGCCCCGACCTGCA
>JAHCIE010000502.1 GCA_026129385.1 Anaerolineae bacterium | reverse complement strand
ATCCGGCATATCGGCTCTAGCGAGGGGATATCGCCCCGCTTGCAACGACTACTGGTGGACGCCTGCGAGATGACACGCCACAACTCGACCCTCGTCCTCAACATCGCCTTCAACTACGGCGGGCGCGCGGAGATAGTGGAGGCCGTACAGCGCATCATTGCCAGTGGAGTCCGCGCCGAGGATGTGACGGAGGACCTGATCAGCCAATACCTGGGCACGGCGGGCCTGCCCGACCCTGATCTGGTCATTCGCACCGGCGGTGACATGCGGCTGTCTAACTTCCTTATCTGGCAGGCCAACTATGCCGAGTATTACGTCACCTCGACGTACTGGCCCGACTTCGACCGCGCCGCCCTGTATCAGGCGCTGATGACCTACGCCCATCGCGACCGCCGCTTTGGTCGCGTCCACTACGCCACCGAAGCCGACGGATACACCGATATGCTCGGTATTGAGAACGGCGCGTAGCGCGCCGCCTTCGGAGGCCCCGTTGCTCAGCCAGCGCATTGCCAGCGCCGTCGTTCTCCTCGTTCTCCTCATCCCCGCGGGCTATGCGGGCGGCTGGTGGTACTTCGCTTTTCTCGTCGCTTTCGGCACCATTGCCCTGTGGGAGCTGCGCGGTCTCATCGCTCATGCTGGCATCCGCGCCTGGGAGCCCATCCTGTTTGGCGTCCCCTTCCTTCTGGCGCTGGGGGCCATGTTACCCCAGTGGGACCTGGCTCGCCCCACCGTCGCCGCCGCCGTGATTGGCGCGTCGGCCTGGCAACTTTCGCGGCGACCGGAAAGTCGCTCCCTCGCTGATTGGGCCATGACGATTGCTGCCGCCATGTACGTCGGCTGGCTGGGCGCCCAGGTGGTCTTCGTGCGCGTGGTCCCCGATGGACTGGCCTGGACCATCTTCCTGTACGCGGTGATTCTGCTGACCGATACGGCGGCCTATTTTGGCGGGCGCGCCTTTGGCCGTCACCAGTTCACGCCAACTATCAGCCCCAAGAAGACATGGGAAGGCGCGATTATCGGTTGGGCCTTTGGCGGCCTCTTCGCCGTCGGCCTGGCGCGCTTCCTGCAATTGCCCATGTCACCGGCGGCGGCTCTCGCCCTGGGCCTGGCAACCAGCCTGGTGTCCACAATTGGCGACCTCACCTTCTCCTTCTTCAAGCGACAGGCTCACGTCAAGGACTCCAGCCAGCTCATCCCCGGTCACGGCGGCTTCCTCGACCGCCTCGACAGCGTCCTGACCGGCGCGGCGGTGGTGGCTACCTACATCGTTTGGTTCGTCCGCTAAGCGCGGGCGCTGGCCGCTCTTGCTGCGGTAACGAGCGGCTCACGCTCGCCCTGGCCTGAGCGCGGTGAGACTATGCGCCTGCCACCTGGCATCACCCTGTTGGGCGTCCTCGCCCGCCTGAATCTGGTACTCTCCTCGGCAACCGTCATTGTCGCCGTCTCTCTCCTGGCATATCTGCTAACCCATAATTTCCGCAACAAGGTGGCGCGCGCCTTCTGCCTCCTGCTAGTCTTCGTCAGCATCGTCTACGCCGGCGATGTCTTCCTGGACGCGGTCGCGGATCCGGATAGCACTCGCTTCTGGCTGCGCTTCCAGTGGATTGGGATCGCTCTCGTTCCCGCGGCCTATCTCCATTTCTCGGATGTCCTGCTACGTACCACCAACTCCTTCTCCACCCTTCGTCGTTGGTTGACCATTGGCGCGTTTGTCGGTGGTGGCATCTCCCTGGCTCTCGTATTGTTTAGCCACGCCCTGGTCGATCAGGTCGACCTCAACCCCCTCAACCCCCTCGCCGCCCACTTCACGGCTGGCCCCTTGTTCGGCCTGTTCACGGCCTTCTTCTTTGCTACATCGGCCTACGCCGCCTACAACGTCGTGCGCGCCCGCAATCGCGCGCTGACACCCACCTCACGGCGGCGCATGAACTACCTGCTGGCCTCCATCGCCGCCCCGTTCAGCGTCTTTCCCTATCTCATGCTGACCTCACCCCTCATCAACCTGGGCGAGCGCCCGCTAATGTTTGGCTTCCTGGCCGCCGCCGCCAACATCGCCATCACCTGGATGATCACCTTCATGGCCTACGGTGTCGCCTATCAAGGGGTGTTGATCTCCGACCGCGCGGTCAAGCGCAACCTGATTAAGTACCTGCTCCAGGCCCCCAGCCTCGGCTCGTTTGTGATCCTGGCGCTGCTCCTTGTGCCGCCCGTGGAGCGCATTCTCGGCCTGCCCCGCGACACGGTCCTCATCTTCGCCGTCGTGATTGGCATTGTGGCGTTTCAGTTGTTCGTCAGCGTCAGCCGTCCGCTGGTCGACCGCGTCATCTTCTGGGGCGACTGGAAGGAGGTCCACTGGCTGCGTCGCCTGGATGAGCGCCTCCTGACCAGCAGCGACCTGCGCCAGTTGCTTGAGAATATCCTGTCGTCCATCTGCGACGTGCTCCGCGTTCAGGAGGGCTTTGTCGCCGTTACCCAGGAGGGTCGCCTCAGCCTCGATACGGCCACCATCCCGGCCGAGCGCGCCCAGGCCAGCCTGGACGCGCTGGACGAGAACGCGCTGGCGGCGCTCGAAGAGGGCGCGCCCGTAGAGCGGGGTGGCTACTGGATTGTACCGCTGCGGGGGACGGAGACGTCGGAAGGCGAGCGGCCCTTCCTCGGCGCGTTGGGGGTGGCGCGCAACCCGGCGACGCTCACCGACCGCGAGCGGTCAGCCCTGGTGGACTTGATCGAGCAGGCCGAGCGGGCGATGGAAGACCGACGCTTGCAGCAGAGTGTCTTTCGCGTCGTCAGGCAGTTGGAGACGGAGATCGAGACCCGCCAGCGCGCCCGCAGCCAGATGCGGTACAAGGAATCGCCGCCCCTCGACGG
>JAHCIE010000501.1 GCA_026129385.1 Anaerolineae bacterium | reverse complement strand
CCGATATCCCTGGCCAGGCTACTCTTTCTCGAGAAAGGCCAGCACATCGTACACCAGGAACCCCGGCCAGAAGAGGCCCTTGAAGAACGCCTGGACGCGCTGTCGCATGCTGGTGGCGCGCCGGAAGTAAAACACCCACGCGCCCACCAGGCCGATGCCATACACAGCATCGAGGCCGCCAGCCGGCCGGACCACGACCGTCTTCTGTTGTTCTTCCGTTATCATCATTCCTCCTGCCAATGACATGGCGAAGTTCCCATCCCACATTCTGACAGGCCGTCGGACGCCCTCAGGTCGGCATAGACCATGTGTCCCGCGACGTTGCAGGCGCTGAGCGTCGAGACTTGCGCCTTCAGCTAGCGCGCCGTTTCTGGCGCGTGCCGCTCATCCTCGCCGGGCGTCTCACGCAGCAGAGCGATGGCGTGGGGCAGCACGGGCAGGATGACCTCCAGACTCTCACGCACGGCCTTGGGACTGCCGGGCAAGTTGACGATGAGGGTACGCCCGCGGATGCCCGCCACGGCGCGCGATAGCATGGCGTGAGGGGTTACCTTGAGTGAGGCCGCGCGAATCGCCTCCACCAGGCCGGGCGCCTCGCGATCGATGACCCGCCGTGTCGCCTCTGGCGTCACGTCGCTGGGCGCGAAGCCCGTCCCGCCGGTGGTGAGAATCAGGTCCATCGCGTCGCCATCCGCCCACTCGGCGAGAATCGCCTCAATATCGGGTTGGCGGTCGGGAATCATGCGCCTCTGGGCAATTCGCGCGCCCAATCGGTCCTGCACCAGGGTCTCGATGGCCGGCCCGCTTTCGTCGGGGCGCTTGCCCTGTGCTCCTCGCGTGCTGACGGTGAGCACGCCCACTCGAATCGTCATCCTTCTCTCCCCTCACCAGCCATTCCTACGCTGATTATAGCCCCTCGCTCCCCGCCCCGCAACGCCTGATCGGCAGCGCCGGGAGGTGGTGGATTCTCCACCCACGCCCCCTTGACGCGCCCGGTCCGAAAGATGTACACTTGTGATGATACAAATGAAAGGCTGCCTCTTTGTTACCCCTAGATTTCACCATCGATTCCCGCGCCGCTGAGCCGCTCTACGCCCAGGTGACGCGCCAGCTTCGCGCAGCGATTGCGGCGGGCAGCCTCGCCCCGGGGCAGACCCTCCCACCCGTGCGCGCCCTCGCCGAGCGCCTGCGCTGCACCCCTGGCACAGTCGCCCGCGCCTACGCCACCCTTCAGCAAGAAGGCCTCGTCGTCACCCGGCGTGGCGGCGGGACCCATGTCGTGGACCATGCCGCGACTCCGCGACCCTGGCTGCGCGAGGCGCAGTTGGTCAACAGCCTGGAACGTTACCTCCTCGATGCCCTGGGCCAGGGCTACACGCCCGCCCAGATCGAAGCCGCGTTTGGGCTGGCCCTGGCGCGCTGGCGCGATGTGGCGGGGAGTAGCGAGGTCGAGACGCCAGTCCAGCACGCCAGCCTGGCCTTCGCGGGCAGCCACGATCTATCAGTGGAAGCCCTGTTCCGCCTCGTGGGGCGTGGGTCGACCCACCCCCACATCAGCGCCACCTTCGTTGGCTCTCTCGGCGGATTGATGGCCCTCGCCGAGGGCCGCGCCGACATGGCGGGGGTACATCTGTTGGATGAGACGGGTGAGTACAACCTGCCCTACGTGCGGCGGCTGCTACCCGGCCAGCACGCCACCGTGGTCAACCTAGTGACGCGCCTGGTCGGCTGGATCGTGCCGCCGGACAACCCGCTGGGTGTCCGAGCGTGGGAAGACCTGTTTCGGCCCGGCGTGCGGATCGTCAATCGTCAGCGCGGTTCGGGTACACGCGTACTGCTAGACCGCCAGATGGACCATCTAGGTCTGTCGGGAGCCGACCTGATAGGCTATGCGCGCGAGGAGGCAACTCACCTGGGCGTCGCCCAGGCCATCGCGAAGGGTGAGGCCGACCTGGGTCTGGGCATCTATGCCGCCGCGCGGGCCTGCGGGTTGGACTTCGTGCCGCTGACCGAGGAACCCTACGACCTGGTCATCCCCGCCGAGGCTCTTGAGCGGCCGGCGGTGCAGGCCGTGCTGGACACGCTCAACGGCGAACCATTCCGCGCCGTGGTCGACGCGCTCGGCGGATATAGCGTGGAAAAGAGCGGCAGTCAGGCGCGAGTATGATGCCGGCTCCATTGGGACGCTATGGCCGCGATGACTGCATCAAGCTTACACAGGAGAAACCTACATGCGTGCCCTGATCGTCTTTCTGCTTCTCGCCGTGACCGTGACTGCTTGCGGTGGACAGGCTGCCCAGGCTCCGGCGCCGGCCGCGCCCACCACCGCCCCCGCCGCGCCCAAGGCGGCCGCTCCGGCGGCTGTTCTGGCCGCGCCCACCACCGCCGCCGCCAAGCCGGCCAACCCCGAAATCATCCTGGCAACCACCACCAGCACCCAGGACTCAGGCCTGCTGGACGTGCTCGTGCCTCTCTTCCAGAATCAGACCGGCTATACCGTCAAGACGGTCGCCGTCGGCTCCGGCCAGGCGATGAGCATGGGCGAGCGCGGCGAGGCCGATGTCCTGCTGGTTCACTCGCCCGACGCCGAGAAAAAGTTCATGGACGGTGGCAACGGTGTACAGCGGCGGCTAGTCATGCACAACGACTTCCTTATCATCGGCCCGCCGAGTGACCCGGCCCAGATCAAGGGACCCAAGTCCGCTGTGGAGGCCCTCAAGAAAATCGCCGAGAGCAAGTCTGTGTTTATCAGCCGCGGCGACAATTCCGGCACCGACGCCCTGGAGAAGAAGCTCTTCGGGCAGGCGAGCGGCGTGCCCAAAGGCCAGCCCTGGTATCAGGAGACCGGCCAGGGTATGGGCGCGACCCTCAACGTG
>JAHCIE010000500.1 GCA_026129385.1 Anaerolineae bacterium | reverse complement strand
GCGTCACCTGTACTGGCCCTCGGCTTTGCCCTGGCGGCGCGCTTGCAGAAGACCGAGCAGGTGACGCTGTGCCTGCTGGGCGAGGGCGCATCGAACCAGGGGATGTTCCACGAGGCGTTGAATCTGGCCGCCGTGCGCAGCCTGCCGGTGGTGTTTGTCATTACCAACGACGGAACCGCCGACGCGACCCCGGCCGAGGAGACGAGTCGCCTGTCGAACCTGGCGCAGCGCGCCGTCGCCTACGGCATGGGCAACGCTACCGTTGATGGCAGCGATGTGTGGGGGATGTATCGCACTCTGCGCGCCGCCGTGCGGGTCGCCCGCAACAGCGGCCCGACGCTGGTCGAGGTGAAAGTCCCGCGACTGTCGTCACTGCCGGAGGGCCAGCGGGATAGCAAGGATGCCCTGGTGCGGCTGTACCAGAACCTTGTGGAGACGAAGTCCCTGTCGCCATCCGACGCGCGCGAGATCGCCGCCGCTGCCCAATTGCAGGCGAGCCGCGCCGTGGAGTGGGCGCAGAGCGCGCCGAACCCGCCGGTCGAGGCGCTGACCACCTTCGTCTACAGTCCTGAGCCGGCGGCTCTCTATCGCCCTGCCTTGTTGCGGGTCGCGACGCGCAACCTGAGCATGGCGGCAGCTGTGCGTGAGGCCCAGGCAACCGCACTGCGTACCGACCCGGCGGTGTACCTCATTGGCGTGGGTCTGGCGAGTGGCGGCCGCTTCCAGACCGTGTCGGGCCTCATCGACCGCTACGGCCCGGAACGGGTTATTGATGCGCCCATCAGTCCCAACGCTATCATCGGCTCAGCCGTCACCGCCGCCGCCGCCGGCATGCGCCCCATCATTGACATCGGCTTCGGCGACTTCCTGACCCTGGCCGCCGATCCCATTGTGAACCAGGCGGCCAAGCTGCGCTACATGACCAGCGGCCAGTATCGCGCGCCCCTGGTCATCCGTGTCGCCAGTGGCCCCGCCCAGGGCTGGGGAGCGCAGCATTCGCAGAGCCTGGAAGGCTGGTTTGCCGCCGTTCCTGGCCTGCTCGTAGCCGTGCCGAGTAGCCCCTACGAGGCCAAGGGGTTACTGCTGACGGCCGTGCGTTCCAACAATCCCGTCCTGTTCTTCGAGCCAAAGGCCCTGTACGAGGCCACCGGCCCCGTTCCTCAGGACGACTACCTTGTGCCCTTCGGCGTGGCCGACGTGAAGCGTAGCGGCACGGATTGCACGATTGTCGCCGTAGGCGCGGCCGTAGGCGAGGCCCTGGCCGCGGCCGAGACTCTGGCTGCCGACAGCATCAGCGCCGAGGTCATCGATCCGCGCACGTTGATGCCCTTCGACTGGACTACGGTCCTGGAGAGCGCGGGCCGCACGGGGCGGCTGGTCATCGTCGAGGAAGCGCCCATCACACTCGGTTGGGGCGCGGAGATCGCGGCCCAGGCGGCGACGTACCTGTTCGGGCTGCTGCGCGCGCCCATCGTGCGGGTCGCGGCGGCTCCCGTGCCGGTCCCCTACAGCCCCAGCCTGGCTGTCACCGCCCTCGTCGGGGCGGACCAGGTCATCGCCGCTGTGCGGCGGCTGGTGCGCGAGGGGTAGACGGCTGGCGAGCGAGAATCACGAGGCGGCGGGTATCAACTACCCGCCGCCTTTCCAGTTGCGCGTGGGCTGAGCGGTTGATGGACACCGACACGAATAGGTGATATACTATGCGATGTGGTATATGATGTGTCTATTGGGGGTAAGCATGACACGTTACGCGCTCAATCTGCCGACACAACTGAAGGAAGAAGCCGAGAAGTGGGCGGCCCAACAGGGGGTGTCGTTGAACCAGTTCATCCTGTGGGCGGTGGCTGAGAAAGTGGGCGTCTTGAGCCATCGCCTCGACGATCCGACCTTTCCGCATGTAACCTACCGCCGTGGCGCTAGCGGCCAACTCGCGCCGATCCTGCGGGGCACGGGCCTCCGCGTCCAGACGCTGGTTGTAGCCGCTCGGGAATGGGGAATGAGCACGGCTCGCCTCGCCTCAGAGTATGACCTACCGGAAAGCCGGGTAAAGGAAGCCCTGGCGTTCTACGACGCTCACCGGCAGGAAATTGACCTGTCCGTCGCGGCGGAAGCGGCGCTGGAGACCGAGGCGGCGCGTGACTAGACTCCATCTGCACCTCGATGCGGATGTTTCGATGAAGGCGCTTCACCAAGCTCTGCTCGAGCGCGGCCACGACGTGACCCGTACCCCCAACGAGTGGGTGGCGCTGGACGCCAGTGACGAGCAGCAGTTGCTACGCGCCACGACCCATGGAGGGTGTCTCTTCACCTTCAATGTCCGCGACTTCCAGACATTGGCGGCTCGGCATCCATTTCACGCCGGCATCATCGTGGCCGCGCAGAATCGCTGGACGTTGGGTGATTTGATCGCAGCCCTCAATCGCGTGTTGGCCGAGACTGACGCCGATGCATGGGTGGGCCAGGTGCGCTGGCTGAACGAGTGGCGAGGCGTGGCGTGAGCCAACGACGGCGACGCACACGGGCGGCGGGTAGTCGATACCCGCCGCCCGCTCGTTTGTGACAGGTCGCGAACCTTACCCCGACAGGCGGCTCTACCACAGCGTGCCCTGGCGCGGCGTCGGATCAGGCGGGGCCGAGGCCGCGCCGCGAATGGCCGCTGCCAGCGCGTCCAGGTCAGGGTCGTCGGGGTCGAGGTGGCGCGCGCCGTCGCGCAGGAGACCGTCAGTGCCGGGGCTGCCGGGCACGGCAAACACGGCCCGTCCCTGCTTGCGGGCGCGGGCGGCGGTGTCCAGGCTACCGCTGGCTTGCGCTGCCTCTACCACAATTACAACCCGGCTCAGGCCACTGATGAGGCGGTCGCGGGCCATGAGCTGCGGGCCGCGCG
>JAHCIE010000050.1 GCA_026129385.1 Anaerolineae bacterium | reverse complement strand
CGACGTCCAAACCGCGCTGGGCCGCGCCGGCCAGTTTCTCCCCCTCGACCCGCCCTTCCCCGACGCCACCCTCGGCGGGCTGATCGCCACCGACGCCAGCGGCCCGTGGCGGCTGGGCTACGGCACGCTGCGCGACCTCGTCCTGGGCGTGCGCGTGGTTCTGGCCGACGGCACGCCCCTCAAGCTGGGCGGCAAGACGATGAAGAATGTGGCCGGCTACGACCTGGTCAAGCTGGTCATCGGCTCGCTGGGCACGCTGGGCGTCGTGACCGAGGCGACGCTGCGCACCTACGCCCGCCCGCCCGCCAACCGCACCCTGTCCATCTTCACCTATCCGGAGCCGCTCGCCGCGGCCAACCTGACGGCGCGCATCCTCGACCTGCGCTCCGGCCCAACCGCCCTGGACATCTTTAGCTCGGCCGAGGGCGCGTATATTGTCCTGGCGCGGTTGGAGGGCGAGCCGGAAGCCGTCGACGCTCTGGCCGCCAACATCGAGACTCTAGCCCACGCGATTCCCTGGCTGCGCGTCCAGGTCACTGAGACGGCAGCCAGCCAGGAATTGTGGCGCGCAGCGGGCACGGGCGGCGCGTACTGGAACGGCCCCCAGGTGAGCTATGCCGTTGTCGCCCGCGTCGGTATTCCCATCGCCGCCGTCGGCGCTTTCCTGGCTGACGCGCGCGCCCTCACCAACCGCTTCGACGTGCCGCGCCTGGTGACGATGCACGCCGGGTCGGGCGCCGGCTACGTCCACCTGGGCGCGTTGCGCAACCAGACGACCGTCGAGGCTCTGGCCGAGGCAGCCCTCGCGCTACGCGCGGTGGCCGAGACCCACGGCGGCCACGTTGTCCTGGCGGCCGCGCCGTCCCAGGTCAAGGCGCGCGTGCCGGTCTGGGGGGCGACGGCCGCGCACGACTTGATGGCCGAGATCAAGCGTCAATTCGACCCGATGGATACCCTGAATCCGGGGCGGTTCATCGTATCGTAGGGGCAGGCCCCCGTGCCTGCCCGCTTGGCCCCCTGGAAAGAGGTCTGTGTGCCCGCGTCAGGTTTCTCGCCCATCGACCCGCCCGACCCCGAAGCCATCGTCCAGTGCATTCGCTGTGGCATGTGCCTGCCCCACTGCCCAACCTACGCCGTGCTGAGCATCGAGCAGGACTCGCCGCGCGGCCGCATCGCTCTCATCAAGGCCGTGTCCGACGGGCGGCTAGAGGTCACCGACCCCGACTTCCACACCCACATGTACCGCTGCCTGGACTGCCGCGCCTGCGAGACCGCATGCCCGGCCGGGGTGCGCTTCGGCTACCTGATGGAGACGACGCGCGGCCAGATCCAGCAGGCGCGCAACGGGACGGCCCCCGTGGACCCGACCGCCCCGCGCCGCGTCGACGGCGGCGAGCGCCCATCCACGAAGGAGTCGCTGACGCGCTCGTTGGTCCTGGGGCAGTTGTTCACCCAGCCGGGCCGCCTCAACGTGGTCGGTGGGCTAATGCGTCTCTACCAGCAGACGGGCGCGCAGAGTCTGGCGCGGCGAACCGGCCTCCTCAAGCTGATGGGCCTGGACAAGACCGAGGCCCTGCTGCCCACCCTGTCGGACAGCTTCTACACGCCAAGCGGCGAGGAGCGGCGCACCTTCCGCAGCGCGTCGCCCAGCGCCCCGCAGGTCGCCCTATTCGCGGGCTGCGTCCAGCGCCTCATGTTCGCCGACGTCAACCGCGCCACCGAGCGCGTCCTGCTCCGCAACGGCTGCGCCGTGGTCGCGCCGACGGGGCAAACCTGCTGTGGCGCCATCCACGCCCACACCGGCGAGCGCGGCGAGGCGAAGGCGATGGCGCGGCGCAACATCGACGCCTTCGATGTGGCCAGCCTGGATGCCATCATCATCAACGCGGCGGGCTGTGGGGCGATGCTCAAGGAGTACGCCGAGCTACTCCACGACGATCCCCTGTACGCGGACAAGGCGCAGGCGTTCGTGGCGAAGGTCAAGGACGTCCACGAATTTCTGGCCGACCTGCCCCTTGACCCACCGACCTCCGCGCCGCGCCCGATGCGCGTCACCTACCAGGACGCCTGCCACCTGGCCCACGCCCAGCGCATCAAGGCCGCGCCCCGCGCCGTACTGCAAGCGATCCCCGGCGTCGAGCTGGTGGAGATGCCCCAAGCCGACTGGTGCTGTGGCAGCGCAGGCATCTACAACCTGACCCAGCCGCAGCTGTCGGCGGCGATTCTCGATGGCAAGATGGACAACGTCGTAACCACCCACGCCGAGGTACTGGCCGCGCCCAACCCCGGCTGCCTGCTCCAGTTGCAGTCGGGCGTCCGTCAGCGTGGCCTGACGATGCGCGTCGCCCACCCGATTGAGTTGCTGGACGAGGCGTACCAACTGGAAACGAAGTAGACCCCTATTCCCATGACCACCCATTACACTCGCACCCGTTTCACCTGGTTTGCCTACCTGTCCCTGGCCTACTTCGGCCTGCTGACCACCATCATCAGCGCGCTCATCCCCTTCCTGCGCCAGGACTACGACCTCACCTTCACCCTGGGTAGCCTGCACCTGACCCTCTCGGCGACCGGCACCGTCATCATCGGGTTGACCGGCCATCGCATCCTGCGCGCCTGGGGTCGCCGCGCCGCTGTCTGGGGTGGGGCGGCCGGCATGGCCCTCGGCGCGACCCTCATCGCCCTCAGCCTCAATGTCGTCACGTCGCTGGCTGGCTCCTTCGCCCTCGGCATCTCGGCCGCCCTGCTGATGATCACCTTCCAGGCCGCCCTGTCCGACTACTACGGCCCCCTGCGTGGCGCGGCTCTCGCCGAGTCGAGCGGCGTGGCGAGCATGGCGACCATCGTCGCCCCCTTCTGGGTAGGGACGGCCGTCAGCCTGGGCCTGGGCTGGCGGGGCGCGACCCTGGCGGCGGCCGCCCTCCTCGTGCCCCTGGCCCTCGCCTTCTGGCGGACGCCCGTGCCGCGCGCCACCCCTGCCCCACACGTCGACGGCACGCCGCACCCGCGCCTGCCCGGCGCGTTCTGGATGTACGCCTTCGTTCAGTTCCTGGTCGTGTCGGTGGAGTGGGGCATCATCGCCTGGGGCGCAACCTATCTGGCTCAGTCCGGCGGGCTGGCGGCGGCCGAGGGCGTGCGCTGGATGAGTGTCTTCTTCACGGCGATGGTCGTGGGTCGCTTCTCCGGGCGCTGGATCGCCGAGCGGGTCCACGGCGTGCGCCAGATGTACCTTCAACTGGCCATCGCCGCCGTCGGCTTCCTGCTGTTCTGGCTCGCGCCGTCGCTGCCACTGCGCGTCGTTGGGCTATTCGTCGTGGGCCTGGGCATCTCCAACCTCTACCCCTTCGTCGTCGCCCTCGCCGACGGGGTAGCCGACGGCCAGTCGGACCTGGCGATGACGCGCCTGGCCCTCATCGGCGGCTTCGGCATCCTGCTGACGCCCCTGGTTCTGGGCTGGGCGGCCGACCGCCTCGACCTGCAACAGCCCCTGGGCATCATTGGCCTGCTGCTCATCGCCAGCGCCGCCGCCACCGCCGTCGCCGGTCGCCTGGGCCAACGCCACGCGGCGCGCCTGGCCGCCGCCGAGCGCCTCGCCGCCTAGCCACTCCGATAGGGTCAGACCCTAAAGGTCTCCGAGACCTTTAGGGTCTTTTTCAGTACGGCCCCGCCCACTGCCCTGGCACGCGCTGCGGCAGACCCTAAAGGTCCCCGAGACCTTTAGGGTCTTTTTCAGGACGGTCAAACCCACTGTCCTGGCACACGCTGCGGCAGGTAGCCGTTGTCCAGGATCGGGTCGCCGCTGTCGCCGAGATCACGCAGGCGGGCCAGCGGGCGCTCCAGCGCCACCGTCAACGACAGGATGTGCGCCGCGGGAGCGGCGGGCGCGACAGCCACCGGCGGGTCGGGGCTGGGCCACCGCGGGGGACGGACGATCGGCACGATTAGGACGAGAAAGACAATCACGGCCAGCAGCGCGGCCAACAACAGTCGATGATGGGCAGCCCAATCCGTCGCGTGATGAAGGGTGGCGTACATGGCTCAATCCTCCTTTCGCCCATCGCCCTGTTTGAGGGCAGCGGGCAAGCTCGTATCCGACTCCTTGTACTCCCATTGAACCACCTTCGCCGCCCCATTTCTACCCGCTTTGCGGTATAATGGCCGTAGACAAGCGGGAATGCGACGGGTATTACCCGCCGAGCAAGGTGCGATGCGGCATGGGAGGTAAGCCGTGGACGCGGAGTTGTCCTTCGGCGAGTGGCTGCGACGGCGACGGCGCGGCCAGGGCCTGACCCAGGTCCAACTCGGCCAGCGGGCGGGCTACTCCGGCGAGACCATCCGCAAGGTCGAGGCGGACGAGCTACGCCCGTCGCGCCATCTGGCCGAGAGCCTGGCCGCCGCCCTGGACCTGACCCCCGCCGCCCCGCGCCTCAAGGTCCTCGTCACCAGCCGCGAGGTGCTGCGACTGCGCGGCGAGCATGTCTACGCCGTCGAGCCGCTGGCCGTGCCGCCCCTGGCGCATCTGCCCCCCCTTGAGCGCCTGGCCGACTACGCCAGCGTCACCTTGTTCAGCGAACGCGCCGCCGACGCCGCGCCGGGCTTCCACCTGACCCCCGACAACGCGGCCGCCGTAGCGGGCATCTGCGCCCGGCTGGACGGCCTGCCCCTGGCGATTGAGCTGGCCGCCGCCCACGTGCGGGTCTTGCCGCCAGCCGACCTGCTTGTCCACCTGGACCATCGCCTGGTGGTACTGACGCACGGGGCGCGGGACCTGCCGACCCGCCAGCAGACCCTGCGCGCCGAGATTGGCTGGAGCTACGACCTGCTCACCCAGGCCGAGCAGGCCCTGTTCCGCCGGCTGGCGGTGGTCGTGGGCGGCGCCACCTTGGAGGCCATTGCCGCCGTCGTGGGCAGTGGGAGATTAGAGATTGGAGATGAGAGAGTGGAGAGTGGAGAGGGACAAGGCTCAATCTCTAATCCCCAATCTCCAATCTCGCTTCTCGATGGCGTCGAGTCCCTCGTCGCCAAGAGTCTGCTCATCCGGCGCGAGGGGGCGGCGGGCGAGGCGCGCTTCGGCATGTTGGAGACGATCCGCGAGTATGCCCTGGAACGCCTCCGGGCCAGCGGCGAGACCGAAGCGGTGCGGCAAGCTCACGCGGCCTATTTCCTGCGACTGGCGGAGACGGCAGAGCCGCACCTCGAAGGCGTCCAGCAGGTCGAGTGGCTCGACCGCCTGGAGCGCGACCTCGACAACCTGCGCGCGGCGATCCAGTGGCCCATCCAGAGTGGGGACGTGGAGAGCGGGCTACGGCTGGCAGTTGCACTGCACCGCTTCTGGAATGTACGAGCCTACTTCGCTGAAGGCATAGCATCCTTGAGGGCAGCCCGTGAGACAGCGGAAGCGCACGACGTCTGGCCAGCGTTGAGAGCACGAGCATTGCAATCCGAGGGTCGTCTAGCGTATCAGGTGGGAGACCATCACGCCGCGCATCGCCTGCTGGGGGACAGCTTGGCGCTCTTCCGTCATTTGAACGACCCGAGAGGAACGGCTGAGGTGCTTGAGCAGATGGGCGACATGGCCAGGTATCACTCCGACGAGGCGGAAGCGCTGGCCCTACAGGAGGCTAGTGTGGCCTTGTTTCGGCAGTTGGAGGACAAGCACGACGCTGCCCGCGCCCTACGCAGACGAGGGCAGATGGCATGGCGCGAGGGCGCTCTGCCCGAGGCTGTGTCCTTGCTTGAGGCCAGCCTGATCCTTTGGACCGAACTCCAAGACAAAGCAGAGATGGCCTATACTGCGAGAAGCCTCGGCTTTGTCCTGCTCTACAGTGAGGACTACGAGCAGGCGAGACTCCGGCTGGAGCAAGGGTGGAGGCTGGCGGAAGAGATAAGTGACAAGCAGGCTATTGCGCATTCACTGAGGGCAATGGGACTCCTTGCCTGGGCACAGCACGACTATACCGACGCCAACAAGAAGCATAAGCATAGCCTGGCCTTGTGGTGGACGATGGGAACGTATCGCCCAATCACCTACACGTTGGCAGGAATGGCAGGCATCGCGGCGGAGCAGAGGCAACTAGCGCGGGCCGTCCGACTGCTCGCCGCCTCGGAGACTACGCGCGAAGAGATAGGGGTACGGCAGGATGCAAAGTCACGGGAGTTCGAGTCGGCGATGGCGGCGCTGCGAGGGCAATTGGACGAGGACGAGTTTGCCAGCCTTTGGGCCGAGGGCGCGGCGATGACGCTGGAGGAAGCCGTCGCCTACGCGCTAGAGGAAGGGGACAGTAAGGACTAGCGCTGGCCCGACACTAAGTGACAACAGCCATCATCAGACGTTCATGTTCGGAGGTATGTGATGAGCGGTCCTCGTCCCTCCTCGTTACCTGCTGAGAGTGTGATTCACAGCGACCCCGAAATCCACAGCGGCGCGCCCGTGTTCGTTGGCACGCGCGTACCTGTGCAGACGCTGATCGATTATCTGGAAGGGGGGTATCGGCTGGACGAGTATCTCGACGACTTTCCCAGCGTTCGCCGCGAGCAGGCAATTGCCTTCCTGGACCAAGCGACCCGCGCCCTGCTTGAGAAGGTAGCGTGAGACAGGTCCTCTTCGACGAGGATGTACCACGTCGACTGCGGCAGGAACTTCCTGGTTTGGAGATAGTGACCGTGCCTGAGGTTGGTGGGTCAGGGCTGAAGAACGGCGAGCTACTCCGCCGGGCGGAAGGACGCTTCGACGTATTCGTCACGGCTGATCGCAACCTTCGTTTCCAGCAGAATCTGTCAGCATTCGCTCTCGGCGTTGTTGTGCTGGAAGGTGGCAGCATCAAGCTCGAAGATCTCCGCCGACTGGCCTCCGAGCCTCGGCATGCCGTTGAGACGGTACAACCCCGCCAGGTCGTGCTGGTTCCTCCAGCCTAGTCGGCCCTCGACGCCCTACGCGGTCTTGGACTCAATCCGGACGCGCCGCGCGTTGACCCTTAGCGTCAACGACCCTATACTTCCGGCATGCTAGACCGAGACTCAAGCGCCGTGCCGCTGCTGAGTGTCCAGCGGCTGTCCAAGCAGTTCGGCGTCCACTGGGCGCTGCGCGAGGTCAGCTTCGACGTGGGCGCGGGCGACGTCGTCACCCTGTTCGGCCCCAACGGGGCGGGCAAGACGACCCTCGTGCGCCTCGTGGCGACCCTCGGCAAGCCCACGTCGGGCGTCATCGTGCTGGACGGCCGACCCCTCAAGGCGTCGGCGGCCAGCGTGCGCCAGGGCATCGGCTTCGTCTCCCACCAGCCCCTCCTCTACCCCGACCTGACCGCCCACGAGAACCTGACCTTCTTCGCCCGCCTGTACGGGCTGACCGAGTCCCGCCCGCGCATCGACGCCCTGCTCGGCCGCGTCGGCCTGGCCCACCGCGCCGACGACCCGGTACGCCAATATTCGCGCGGCATGCAGCAGCGCTTGTCCCTGGCCCGCGCCCTGCTCCACGACCCGCGCCTGCTGCTGCTGGACGAGCCGTACACCGGCCTCGACCCGGTGGCGACGGACTGGCTGAACCGCCTGCTGGCCGAGTTGAGCCAGCAGGGGCACACCATCCTGATGACCAGCCACGACCTGCAAGGCGGCGCGGCCCTGGCAAGCCGCGTCCTCATCCTGGCCGGCGGGCGGCTGGTGTTCGCCGCCGACGCGGCCAGCCTGGCCCCCGGTGAACTGGCCGCCGCCTACCTGGCCGCCGGGCGCGTGGCGACCGAGGGCGCGCGCGACGCGGGCATGACCGCCGACGGGCTACGAGGCGCGCCGTGACGACGACCCGCGAGGAGACGCGCGCCCCCGCGCCGCCCATCACGACGGAGACGACGCGGCGCGGCGGCCTGGCGTTGTACCTGGCCCAGGTCGGCGCGCTGGTGTGGAAGGACCTGGCCGCCGAGCGGCGCACCAAAGAGATTCTGTCGGCGATGCTCGTCTTCGCCCTGCTGGTGGTGCTCATCTTCAACTTCGCCTTCGACCTGCGCCGCGTCGAGATGGACCTGGTCGGCCCCGGCATCCTGTGGGTGGCATTCACCTTCGCCGGCATCCTCGGCCTCAACCGCGCCTTCGCCCTGGAGAAGGACCGGGGCGCGCTGGAGGGCCTGATGCTGGCCCCCATGGAGCGTAGCGCCATCTACGTTGGCAAGCTTATCAGCACCCTGCTATTGATGAGCATCATGGAGATCGCCATCTTCCCGGTCTACGCGCTGCTCAACAATCAACCCATCCGGCTCGATATCTTGCCCGTAGTATTCATGGGAACCCTCGGCTTCGTCGCGGCGGGCACGGTCATCGCGGCCATGGCCGCCAACACCCGCACCCGCGAGGTACTGCTGCCCATCCTGCTCTTTCCCATCCTGGTCCCCGTCATCATCACCGCCGTGGGCGCGACAGCCATCGTCGTGCGCGGCGGCGGCTGGGATGAGCTGGCAGCGCCGCTGTCGCTGCTCGCCATCTTCGACATCGTCTTTCTCGTCGCCGGATTCCTCGTCTTTGAGTACGTCATCGAGGAGTAAACGCATGACCCCATCACGCCTGAACACGGCTACCCGCATCCTCGGCATCCTGACCCTCATCGCTATGGCCGTCTCCCTGTACATGGCGCTCATCTGGTCGCCGCCGGAGCGCACCATGCTCGGCGACTCGGTGCGCATCCTGTACTTCCACGCCCCCGCTGCGTGGACGGCCTACCTGTCCTTCGGCGTCGTCGCCATCGCCAGCGTCATGTACCTGTGGAAGCGCAAGCACATCTGGGACATCATCGCCCTGGCCTCGGCCGAGATTGGCGTCCTGCTGACCACACTGACCCTCATCTCCGGCATGCTATGGGGCAAGACCGTGTGGGGCACGTTCTGGACGTGGGATGCTCGCCTGACCAGTACCCTCGTGCTGTGGCTCATCTACGTGGGCTACCTGATGCTGCGCGCCGCCATCGACGACCCGGAGCGTCGCGCCCGTCTGGCGGCCATCGTCGGCATCGTCGGCGCGCTGGACATCCCCATCATCCACTTCGCCGTGCTGTGGTGGCGCACGCTGCACCCGCAACCCATCGCCGTCCGCCCCGGCGGCCCGGCCCTGGACCCGCCCCTGGCGCTGACCCTCAACGTCGCGATGATCGCCTTCACCCTGCTGTATGCCTACCTGCTCCTGGCGCGCGTCCAGCTAGAGCTGACCCGCGACCAGGCCGAGGCGCAACGCCAGCCCGTGGAGGCTCCCGTCGGCGCGGACTGAGGCGGCGCGCCGCGACCACTGACCACCGACCACCGACCACCGGCCGAGGGCATAGCCCGACGGTGACATTCTGGGGTGAGGGAGAGCGCAAAGACGCGAAGCGGCGATGAAAAAGCGGCTTCGCGCCTCTTTGCGTTGACGAGAGCGGAGGCCGACCGTGGTCGATGGTCGGTGGTCGGTCGTCGTCTTTCCCGCGTTTGACTCCCGGCGCGCGGCGTGCTAATATTTGGCGTCAACTGCATACGGCACTCTTATCTAGAGGGGTGGAGGGATCGGCCCTGAGAAGCCCCGGCAACCGGCCTGGATCGTGACGCGGGTAGACGTTTGCCCGCCAGCCGAGATCATCCTCGCTTGGTGCCAATTCCGTCAGACGCAGTCGCCGTCTGAAAGATGAGAGCACTCTTTGCGAAGCGTGTCTCTCTGTTGTGTTGGAGAGACGCTTTTTTGTTGCCCTGAGACGTGAGGATACCATGCGAACGGTTGAGTGGCACGACAGTCGGGTGCGCATGATCGACCAGCGCCGCCTGCCTCACGCGCTGGTCATCGTCGAGTACGACGACTACCGCGACGTGACGGCGGCGATTCGCGACATGGTGGTGCGCGGCGCGCCCGCCATCGGCGCGACGGGGGCCTTTGCCCTGGCCCTGGCCGCCCAGCAAAGCGCCGCCGCCCGCCGCGATGACCTGCTGGCCGACCTGCGCGCGGCGGCCGATGTCATCCGCGACGCCCGCCCCACGGCGTCCAACCTGGCGTGGGCGGTCGATCGCCTGCTGCGCAAGGCCGACGCCACCCCCGGCGATGCCGACGCACTCCGCGCCACCCTGTTGGCCGAGGCCCAGGCCATCGCCGACGCCGACGTGGCGATCAACCGCCGCATGGGGGCGAACGGCGCGGCCCTCGTCCCCGACGGCGCGACCATCCTGCATCACTGCAATACCGGCGCCCTGGCCGCCGTGGACTACGGGACCGCGCTGGGCGTCGTGCGCGCGGCCCACGAGCAGGGCAACAATATTCGCGTCCTGGTGGACGAGACGCGCCCGCGCCTGCAAGGGGCCAAGCTGACGGCCTGGGAGTTGCGGGAACTCGGCGTGCCCCAGACCGTCATCGCCGACAACGCGGCGGGCCACTTCCTGCACGCGGGCGCCGTCAATCTGGTGCTGGTCGGCGCGGACCGCATCGCCGCCAACGGCGACACGGCCAACAAGATCGGGACCTACAACCTGGCGGTCGTGGCGAAGGAGAATGGCGTCCCCTTTTACGTCGTCGCGCCTACATCGACGGTGGACCTGGCCTGCCCCAGCGGCGCGGCCATCCCCATCGAGGAGCGCGACGCCCGCGAGGTAACCCACATCGGGAGCGAGCAGGTGACCCCCGATGGGGTGGCCGTCGCCAACCCGGCCTTCGACGTCACCCCTGCCCGCTACATCACCGCCATCGTTACCGAGCAGGGCGTGGTCTATCCGCCCTACGAGGCGAGCCTGCGGCGGGCGGTGGCGCGGGCACAGCATGAGTTTGAGTAACATTGGGTTCGCCGTTGCCATCGCCATCGCCATTGGTGTGCCGACTCTGCTAATCGCGAGCGTGTTCATCGCCATGCGGCGTAGCGGCGACAGCCCGCACATCAACCTCGACTTGCAGGCCGTCTACCTGTTCGCCGTGGCTCTGGTCAGCCTGCTGATTGCCCTGTTCGGCGCGTTCGGCCTCGTGGATACAGCGGCGGGCTTTGCCTTCCAGACTTACCTGCCGCCTGAGACCGTGCCCGCCAAACCGCTACCCGACGGCACGCCGCCGCCGCTCACGCCAGAGGACGAGCGTTTCCGCCAGGATCAGCTACGCGGCCGCTTCATCCGTGAGCAGCTGGCGCAGCAGTTGGCAATTGTGGCGGTTACGCTGCCGGTGTGGTGGTTCCACTGGCGGGGCGCGCGACAGCGGGCCTCCCAGCGGCGGGCGTTCCTGGGTCTGCGGCTGTATCTCTACCTGGTGATGATCGTTGCCCTGGTAGCGGCCGTCGTGACCGGCGCACAGGCGCTGGGGCAACTATTCCAGTGGCTGCTAGGGACCGTTGACTGGAGCGATCCATTGGCGGCGCGGGAGTTCGGCAAAGGCGTCACGACGGCCGCCCTCAACAGCCTGCTGGCGCTGATGGTGTGGATGTACCACCGCCGCGAGTTGAACCGCGTACCGGAAGACGTAACGCCGATGGCGGCGGGAGGCTAAGATGTTGACAGCCTATATCGACGCGGCCATGCGCAAGGCGACCTACGACATTCTGCCCGACGACGGCACGTACTACGGGGAGACTCCCGGCTTCCAGGGCGTGTGGGCCAATGAGGCCACGCTGGAAGCCTGCCGCGAGGAGTCGAAGTCGGCGCTGGGGGATCGGTAGGCTTCGATGGGCCTGACCCCCGTGAGAAACACGAGATCATGCGGAAAGGCGACATCACTGTCATCGTGCCCGATCCGCATCGAGGTGACATTAGCAAGGCTCTGCTAGCTCGTCTGCTTCGCCAGGCTGGCATCAGCCGCGAGGAGTGGGAGCGGCTGGAGTGACACTCATCCCTGACAGAGAGGGCTTACCCACGTGACCATTCTCGTTGTCGGTTCACTGGCGCTGGACTCCATCCAGACGCCCTTCGGACGCACCCGCGATGACCTGGGCGGCTCGGCCGTCTACTTCTCGGCGGCGGCCAGCCTGTTCGACCGCGTCAACCTTGTCGGCGTCGTCGGCAGCGATTTCCCACAGGAACATCTCGACTTCCTGACCTCGCGCAACATCGACATGCGCGGCTTGCAGGTTGCCGAGGGCAAGACCTTCCGCTGGTCGGGCCGCTACGACTACGACATGAACACCGCGCAAACCCTGGACACCCAGCTCAACGTCTTCGCCACCTTCCACCCGGTCCTGCCGGAGGACTACAAGGACAGCGAGTACGTCTTCCTGGCCAACATCGACCCCGAGCTACAGCTTGAGGTCTTGAGCCAGGTCCGCCAGCCCAAACTGGTCGTCCTGGACACGATGAACTACTGGATCGACTACAAGCGCGACGCCCTGACCGAGGCCTTCCGCAAGTCCGACGTCATCATTATCAACGAGGCCGAGACGCGCCAGTTCGGCAAGACCTTCAGCCTGATTCGCGCCGCGCGGAAAATTCTAGAGCTAGGCCCCAAGGTGCTCATCATCAAGCGCGGCGAGTATGGCGCGAGCATGTTCGCGGCGGGCCACGACCCCATCTCGTCCTATTTCTTCGTGCCCGCCTATCCGCTAGAGAAGTACCAGGACCCGACGGGCGCGGGGGATAGCTTCGCAGGCGGCTTCATGGGCTACCTGGCGAAGGCCGGCCCCATCAGCATCGGCGCGATGAAACGCGCTGTCGTCCACGGCAGCGTCGTCGCCTCCTATGTGGTCGAGGAGTTCAGCCTCAATCGTCTGCGGACCCTCACCCACAACGAGATTCACGAGCGCTACGAGGACTTCAAGCACTTCTCTCACTTCGAGCGGTTCTCCGACGACCGTCGCCCCCAGTCCCAGGTATGGGCTGACCTGGCGGCCAGGGGATAAGAGGAGACGAGAGATTGAGGACTAGCGACTGGCGGGTCGAGGAGACGCAGGACAAGGGGCGGATTCGCCGCTTCCTGGCGGGCGACCGCCTGTGGACGGCGTACGCCCTGGGCGACCTGGAGCCGGGTATGTTCGAGCAGTGCGATTGGGTCGCCGTCACTGATGGCGCGCGAGATGTCGCCCTGGTCCTGCTGTTCAAGGGGCTGGACACGCCCGGCCTGTGGCCCTTCGGCGATGACGATGGCGTGCGCCTCGCTCTGGCCGAGGCCGTGGCTCCCGTCGCGCCACGGGTCTCGATTCGGCCCGCGCAGCGCGCCGTAGTCGAGGCGGTCTACGCCCTCGACACGCTGGACCTGATGACGCGCATGGTGGTCGACGCGGCATCCTTCTCGCCGGTTGCCTGGTCCCCCCTTGTCCCTCCCCCCCGTCTACGAGAGGAGCCGGAGGGGAGCGAGGGGGGGGCTGAGGGCCTGCCTCCGCCGCGCCGCCTGACTGGCGGTGATGCGAGCGCCCTCAACGCGCTGTATGCGTCGGGCGAGACCCCCGACGCCTTCGCCCCCTCGCAAGATCGACCAGGGCGCGTTCTACGGCACTGCGTCAGCGGTTACCCCGTGGCGGCGGCGGGGACCCACCTGCTCGCTCCCAGCGAAGGTGTCGCCGCCGTCGGCAATGTTTTCACCTATCGCGCCTGGCGCGGGCGCGGCCTGCCCGTGGTTCGCACCAGCGCCGTCGTCGCGAGTGTCGCGGCGCGGCGCGGAGGACATCGTGCTCAACGTCAAGAGCGATAATGCGCCCGCTATTGCCGCCTATCGCAGGCTCGGCTTCCGCGCCTATTGCCAGTTTCTCGAGGCCGGGGCGACGCGTAGCCCGTGGCTCGCGGCTGCATCACCAACCCAGTGACCAGGAACCAAAGAAGTAGGACCTGCTCAGCATTGGTCCTGCGCCGAACGCAGTAACCGACAAGGAGAACGAATGCTGAAGGAAATTGCCGTCAAGTACGATGTTAAAGACCTCGGCCTGGCCGCCGAGGGCAAGCGTCGCGTCGAGTGGGCCGCCCAGGAGATGCCCGTCTTGCGCCTCATCCGCGAGCGCTTCGAGCGCGAGAAGCCGCTGGCGGGCACGCGCCTGGCCGCCTGCCTGCACGTGACCACCGAGACGGCCAACCTGGCGATCACCCTCAAGGCAGGCGGCGCGGAGGTTTACCTGTGTGCCTCCAACCCCCTCTCAACCCAGGATGAGGTTGCCGCCGCCCTCGTCGCCGAGTACGGCATCGCCACCTTCGCCATCAAGGGCGAGGACAATGACACCTACTACAGCCACATCAGCGCGGTCCTCGACACCAGACCCCACATGACCATGGACGACGGCGCGGACCTGTTGACCGTCCTGCACCAGCAGCGCACCGAGCTGCTCTCGAACGTCATCGGCGGGACCGAGGAGACCACCACCGGCGTCATCCGCCTGCGCGCCATGGCCGAGGACGGCGCGCTCAAGTACCCGGTCGTCGCCGTCAACGAGGCCGACACCAAGCACCTATTCGACAACCGCTACGGCACGGGCCAATCCACCGTGGACGGCATCATCCGCGCCACCAACCTGCTGCTGGCCGGCCGTAACGTCGTTGTCGGCGGCTATGGTTGGTGTAGTCGCGGCATCGCCAGCCGTGCGCGGGGCATGGGCGCGAATGTCATCGTCACCGAGATTGACCCCCTCAAGGCCCTCGAAGCCGTCATGGACGGCTACCGCGTCATGCCGATGGTCGACGCGGCCAGGGAGGGCGAGGTCTTCGTCACTTCGACCGGCGACATCCACGTCCTCGACACATCCCACTACGCGGTCATGCGCGACGGCGCGGTCATGTGCAACTCCGGCCACTTCAACGTCGAGATCAACATCCCGGCCCTGGA
>JAHCIE010000005.1 GCA_026129385.1 Anaerolineae bacterium | reverse complement strand
GGTCATGGCGATGGCGAGCAGACGCGGGGCGAACAGGCTCGGCCCGGCCAGCCGCAGCACGAGACCGCCGAGGCCGAGGAAGCCCGGTAGTTGGGGAGTGAGGAAATCGCGGTAGGGGAGTTCGCCCAGGCTGACACGCCACGCCTGATAGAGGTAGCTCTCCTCGTCATCCGTGTAGAGGCGGCCGGTGAGGTTCAGCGAGTACAGCAGGCCAGCCAGGACGAGCAGGCCCAGGGCGACCCACGTCGCCAGGTCGAGACCGGCGAAGGTGCGGCGGGTCACAGAGGGCGCGGCGCGGGGGGACGCGGCCGGCGAGAGGCTGGTCATGGGCGACGGCTCCAACCATCCGCGCGCCGCCGGGCGGTATCGTTAGCCTGGCGGTGCTTGATAATGGTGTCAGGCGGGATGATGCCGCTCAACACGCTGTGATCGTAGGTCCACACGCCGGGGCCGACGAGCGTGCCCGGGTTGGTGGTCGTCACGCAGCCGGTGCGTACACCGTCGCCGATGATCGCGCCGAACTTGCGCAGCCCGCTGTCGATGAGATCGTCGCCCACGCGAAGCCGGGGCGCTTGCCCGTCGTGGCGCAGGTTGGACAGGGTGGTCTTGTCGGCCAGATTGGCGCGACGCCCGACAAGGCTGTCGCCGGCGTAGACGAAGTGGGCGGCGGCGGCGTAGGGCAGGAAGACGGCGTTCTTGATGTCGGCGGCGAAGCCCGCCTCCGCCCCCTCGCTGAGGATGACGTTGTCGCGCAGGCGCGTGTTGACCAGCACCTTTGCGCCTCGGTCAACGAGGATGCGCCGCCCCTTGAGCCAGGCCCGCTCCACAAGCGCGCCGGGGCCGATGTAGATGCGCTCGCCCTTGAGATATGCCCCCGCCTCGATGACCGCGCCCTCGGCGATGTAGATGTCGCGGCCGCGAATCTGCGCGCCGGCCTCGATGACCGCGCCCGATGCGACGGTGATTCGCTCGCCGAGAATGAGCGCGCCCGGCTCTACATCGCCGGCTACGCCAGCGTCGAAATCCAGGCTCGCGCAGAAAGCGTCGATGTAGTCGGGGATTGCGTTCAGGGCCTCCCACACGTAGGTCTTGCCGTCGAACAAGGCGCGATGGGCGAAATCAGACAGGTCGAAGAAAGCTTCGGGGCGCAGGTCTGTCGCGTCGTGGGTCACGCTGCCCTCCTCCGCTAGCCGTATCCTGGGCCGTCCAGGCCGCTAACACCCGACACGCCCGAGGGTTTCCCTCTCAGGACGCGCCGCCAACGATCCGTGTGGTCGAAGTCTAGTCAAAGGCGGGCATTCGGCCAAGAAAGAGGCCTGTGATTCATTCCACACCCAATCTGTGACATATGTCATAGCCTGCGAGCCGCGCGTTGCCTATACTATACTCAAGGCGCGTGGGTCTTAGGTGCATCGCCCTGCTGGTGGTCGTTGCCTGTTTGCGCGCTCAATGACGACGGACGCGGCTGTGCCTGGCAGCTCCGTCTCCCCATATGACCCGCCCCATGCCCCATCGGCGTGGGGCGGGTTTCTTTCGGTGTATAATCAGCCTAATCGATGGCGCTACGGAGGGTGAGCATGCGCGACGAATGGGGCGAGGACTACGTTCGACTGGGGCTAAGGCTAGAGAAGGCTATCCCCGGTTTCGTGGATGGCTATTTCGGGCCAGCGGCGTTGAAGACGGAGGTGGACCGGGAGGGGCCGCCCGCGCCCGCTAACCTGGTGCGGGCGGCGATGCGCCTGGCCGACGCGCTGCCGGCCCAGAGCTACGACGCGATGCGCGCGGCCTACCTGGCGCGGCAGGTGCGGGCGATGGAGACCATCGGTCGCCAGCTGGCCGGGGAGCGCTTCGACCTGGCCGATGAGGTTGAGCGCTGCTTTGACATCCACGTCGAGCGCACGCCGGAGGCCGTCTTTGAGGAGGCCCTGGCCATCTATGACGCTACCGTGCCCGGCTCCGGCTCCCTGGCTGAGCGCGTGGAGGCCCGCCGCCGTAGCCAGGAGCTGCCCCGCGACAGGACGCCTCTGGTACTGGGCCTGCTCACGGATGCGATGGCCGAGGTGCGGCGGCGCACGGCGGCCTTTGTCGAGATGCCGGTCGGTGAGAACGTCGAACTTGCGACGGTGACGAACCAACCGTGGGGGGCGTACAACTGGTATCTGGGCGAGGCCCGCTCGCGGATCGAGCTGAATACGGACCTGCCGACAAACCTGGCCGCGCTGCTCGACACGGCGGCGCATGAGGGCTACCCCGGCCACCATACCGAGCACGCCCTGAAAGAGGCGCGCCTGTACCGCGAGCAGGGTCATCTAGAGAACAGCATCTTGCTCATCAACACCCCAGAATGTGTCATCGCCGAGGGCATCGCGACGATGGCGGCGGAGATGATCTTCGCGCCCGGCGAGGCGCGCGCCTGGACCGAGGCGCATATCTTCCCGGCGGCTGGCCTGGCTTCCGATACGGTCGATGCCGAGGCGTTACGGCAAGCGGGCGAGATGCTAGCCGGGGTGCGCGGCAACGCCGTCTTCATGCTCCACGTCGATGGCCGCTCCGACGACGATGTGGCGGCCTACCTGATGCGGTACAGCCTCCTGAACGAGGCGCGCGCCCGCAAGGCGCTCGAGTTTCTCAAGTCGCCCCTATGGCGCGCCTATACCTTCACCTACGCTTACGGCAAGCGCCTGATGCAGCCCTTGCTGCAAGGCCCCGACCGGCTGGCCGTGTTCAGTCGGCTGTTGACCGAGCCAGTCTATCCCGGACTATTGGTCGAATGGGGTGAGGCGCTCACTCCATCTTGAGGCGCGGCAGCCAGATGGTGAAGGTCGTGCCGCGCCCCACCTCGCTGGCGACCGTTAACCGGCCGCCGTGGCTCTCGATAATCCACTGGGCGATGGGCAGCCCCAGGCCGGTGCCGGCCGGGCGGCCTGCCCGCGCCTTCACCCCTGGCACGCGGTAGAACCGTTCGAAGATGTGCTGTAGATGCTCCGGAGGAATCCCCTGCCCGGTGTCTGCAATCTCTACCTGTACCCAATCCCCATCCTCGTAGACGGATAGGGTGACCTGTCCTCCCACCGGCGTGTACTTGATGGCGTTGTCCGTCAGGTTGAGCACCACCTCCTTGAGGCGGTCCGGGTCCCCCGCCACCAGGCCGATGTCCTCGTGGCCGAGGCTCACCGTGACGCCATCGGCCAGGGTACGGGCCTGGGGGTACACGTCGAGGACGATGGTCATCATTTCCACCGGCACGTGCTGGAAGCTCTGCCCGGCGTCGGCCTGTGCCAGCAGCAGCAGGTCGCTGACAACCCGTGACAGGCGGCCCGTCTCCTGGCGAATGGCTTGCAGCGAGATGCGCTGCTCGGTAGGGTCGTGGATGCCGTTGAGGAGGAGTTCCACGTTGCCCTGGATGGCTGTCAGGGGCGTGCGCAGGGCGTGGGAGGCATCGGCGACGAAACGCTGTTGGGCCGCGAAGGCGCGCTCCAGGCGCTCGAGCATCCCGTTGAAGGTGGCGGCCAGACGCCCGACCTCGTCCATCGGCCCCTCATACACGACGCGCTGGCTGACGTCCTCGGCGCGCTCGATGCGCTCGACGACCGCCGTGATTTCGGCAATGGGGCGCAGGCCGCGGCTGATGATACCGGCGCTGAGCAGCGTCGCGACCAATAGGGTCAGGGCGGTGCCCAGGGCGTAGATGAGCCGCAGGTTGGCGAGGGTGCGGTCGAGTTCCGTCAGCAATCGCCCCACCTGGACGATGATCAGGGGCCGACCGCCGACCAACAACGATGACGGCGCGCTGTAGATGCGCATGCGCCCGCCATCGACCTGGGTGATGATGTAGCCGGTACGGCCGGCCATGTTGTCGGCGACCAGCGTCGGGTCGATGGGTAGGGAACGTGCGCCCAGATTGTCAGAGCGGCTGACGACGGAGCCAGAGGGGCCGAGCACCTGGACATAGGTGTCGGGCGTGGCGAATTGCTCGGCGGGCGCGATCACCACGCCGGCTTCAGGGCGGACGCGCAGGCTATCGAGGACGCTTTCGGCGCGCTGTTGTAGCGTATCGTCCACCTCGCGCAAGCCGAGGCGGTCCAGGGCCAGGTAGGATAGGAGGGCGAACAGGATCAGGCTAACGGCGACCAGGGCAACGTTGGCGAGGGTCAGCCGCAGGCGCAGAGACACGGCCTACTCTTCTCGCATGATGTAGCCCACCTCGCGCACAGTCTGGATGAGGTTAGGCTCAGCGAGCTTCTTGCGCAGGTAGCGAACGTAGACCTCGATGACGTTAGACTCGCCGCCGAAGTCGTAGCCCCACACTCGGTCGAAGATGGTCTCGCGGGTCAGCACCTGGCGCGGGTGCAGCATGAACAACTCCAGCAATTCGTACTCTTTGGGCGTCAGGTGGATAGCTCGCTTGCCGCGGTGGGCCTCGCGGGTGGAGGTGTCCAGGGTCAGGTCTGAGAATTGGAGCAGCGGTTGGGGCTGGGAGTGTGAGCGACGCAGTAGCGCCTTGACCCGCGCCAGCAGCTCGTCGAAGGCGAAGGGCTTGACGACGTAGTCGTCGGCCCCTGCCTCCAGACCGGCTACGCGGTCGGGGATGGCGTCCTTAGCCGTCAGCATCAGCACCGGCAGATCCGGCGAGGCGGCGCGCAATCGGCGGCACACCTCCAGGCCATCGAGGTCGGGCAACATGCGGTCGAGGACCACCAGGTCCGGCGGTCGGTCGCGGGCCGTCACCAGACCGCTCTCCGCATCGTAGGCGGTGTCGACCTCGTAGCCTGCGTAGACCAGGCCGCGCTGGACGAGGCTCATGACTTCCGGCTCGTCGTCAATAACCAGGATCCGCATGCGCGTCTCCTTAGAAGGATGGCTTATGTAGGGGCGGCTCCCCGTGGCCGCCCTGGTGATGGGATGCGACGTCACCTGTGGCCGATACCCAAGAGCGAAGGGCGGGGGCCGGCACGGGAGCCGGTCCCTACTGCAGGGCCAGGGGTGGCGCGGCTAGGGGCACGGCTGGCCGCACGCCACGCCGCTGTGTCACCAGTTGCAGGTTCACGGCTTGCAGGCCGCCCTCGCGCGCCTCGGACTTCGCCAGCTCGAACTCAAAGACGTGGGTTCGGCTGGGCAGGCTTGTATAGTGAACATCTTCGGGTAGCTGCGAGTCGTGGAAGAAGACGCTGCCGTAGGGCGACTCTGCCTGGCGCGAGTCGAGCTTCCACAGTTCGGGCGCGACGTGCTTCATGAAGCGTAGGAAGCCGTAGCCCTTGCCGGTATGGTGGTAGCACACCCCTCGCACCCGCGAGCCGATTTCCCCCCAGGCCATGCCCCCGTTGCGACCCGATTGGGTCGGCAGCAGGTTGGGAATCAGGTAGCCCGACATAAACAGGTCCACCTCGCGACGCAGGTCGGTCGAGACGTTGTCGAAGGCGACCGTCTCGACGCGGCAGCCGCGATTCTGAAGCGCGCGCACGACCTGGACGAAATCACCGTCGCCGGTCGCCAGCAGCACGCGGCCGATATTCTCCGATTGCAGCAGGGCGTCGACGGCCAGGTCCAGGTCGGCGTTGGCCTTGCCGAAGCGGTTGCCGTTCTCGTCGGTATACCACTTGACGTTCTTCTGGATGACCTTGTAGCCGAAGTCGCGCAGGACATCGTAGAAGCCATACTGGTTGTCGCGATAGAGAGGATCGGTCTCGGCGCGGTCGGCGTCGTAGCTGACGTAGGCGTTGAGGCGCACCGGCTCCGCGCCACCGCGACAGGCAAACTCGCGCAGTACGTCGTAGCGCAGGCCGTAGCCGCCGTTACGGGCCAGGTTGGCGACGTCGACGTATACGCCTACTTTGGTATTGAGCACGTTCATGGCCATTCGACTTTCAGTATTGCAGGCGCGGTGAATTAGCCTAGATGATAGTCCGAACCCGGTCGGAGGGCAACTGAGGATGACCACCGACGACCGACCACCGACCACGGAAGGGTTCAACGTTGAAGGGAGAGCCAGCCATCAGTTCACTTTTGACCTTCCACCTGCAACCGTCGGTGGTCGTCCTGTCCAACCTGAACGTTCGCCCGGCGTAATTTATGTGAGCAAGAATACCTCTATATGAGTAGATTGCTTATACTGCGGAGGATTCTGTGTTTGGACGCCTGTTTAGTCGTAACAAGCCTACGAACAACGGCAATGGCCGCTATCAGCACGGCAACGAGCATCTCATCGAGGTACGCGACGTCGTCAAGGTCTACGAGAGCGCGGCCGGTCAGTTTACGGCCCTCAAGGGCGTGTCCCTCAACGTAAACCCCCACGAGTTCGTCGCCGTTGTGGGCAAGTCGGGCTGTGGCAAGTCCACCCTGGTGAACATGGTCACGGGCATCGACCACCCCACCCAGGGGCAGGTTCTGATTGGCGACACGGCGGTGCATACCCTCAACGAGGGCCAGCTTGCCCAATGGCGCGGCCGTAACGTTGGCGTCATCTTCCAGTTTTTCCAGCTATTGCCGACGCTGACTGTGGTCGAGAACGTCATGCTGCCGATGGACTTCTGCAACATGTACACGCCGCGCGAACGTTACGACCGCGCCATGCACCTGTTGGAGCAGATGGAGATGGCCGAGCATGCCGACAAGCTGCCCTCGGCTACGTCCGGCGGCCAGCAGCAGCGCGTGGCTATTGCCCGCGCCCTCGCCAACGACCCGCCTATCCTGCTGGCCGACGAGCCGACCGGTAACCTGGACTCGCGCACGGCCGAGGCCATCTTCCACCTGTTTCAGGACCTGGTGGATGGCGGCAAGACCATCGTGATGGTTACCCACGACAAGGACCTGGAGCGCAAGGTGACCCGCGCAGTGGTCATGGCCGATGGGCTGATCGTGGATGAGGTGGTCAACCGCCGCCCGCCCGCGCCGTCGCCAGAGCCGGGGCCTGTCGAGGCTACCTATGCTTAGCCCACGCTGGCGCAAGGTTGCCCGCGACCTGCTCAGCAACAAGATGCGCACCCTGCTGGTGGTCATGTCTATCGCCGTGGGCGTGTTTGCCATCGGCGTCATCGTCAGCACCCAGTTACTGCTGGGGCAGGACCTGTCGTCGACTTACACGGCGACGAACCCCGCTGATGCCGTGCTGATGATGTCTAGCTTCGACGACGATGTGGTGGACACGGTGGCGCGCATGGACGGCGTGCGCACCGCCGAGGGGCGGCGCAGCGTGACGGTGCGCGCCAAGGTTGGCCCCAACGAGTGGCGCACCCTGGCCCTGGAGGCTATTGACGACTTCAACAAGCAGAAGTTGAGCCGCGTCGATCCGGTCAGTGGCGCGTGGCCGCCGCCGGACAAGAGCATGCTGGTCGAGCGGGCGTCTCTGGGTCTGCTGAATGCGCAGGTCGGCGATAAGGTGACGGTGGAGCTGGCCGACGGCAAGACACGCGAGATCAAGGTGTCGGGCATTGCGCACGACATGAACGTAGCGCCCGCCGCCTTCACCGGCTCGCCCTCTGGCTACATCAACCTCAACACCGTGGAGTGGCTGGGCTTTCCCAAGACCTACGACCAGCTGCGTGTAACCTTCAAGGGGCCGCTGACGGACCGCAAGCAGGTGGAAGCGGCGGCCGAGGAGATTCGGAAGAAGGTTGAGAAGGGCGATCAGAAGGTCCACTTCGTCTGGGTGCCCACGCCCGGCAAGCACCCCGCCGACGATGCCGTGCAGCCACTGCTGCTCATCCTGGGCGTATTGGGCGGCCTGTCGCTGTTCCTGAGTGGCTTCCTGGTGATCAATACCATGTCGGCGCTACTCATGCAGCAGCAGCGACAGATCGGCATCATGAAGGCCGTCGGGGCGCAGGCCAACCAGATCACCATCCTATACCTGGGTATGGTGCTCATCTTCGGTGCGGCGGCGCTGTTGGTCGCTGTCCCCCTCGGCGCGGTGGGGGCGTGGGCGCTGACAGCCTACGTAGCCAGTCTGATCAACTTTGACATGCAAGGGTTACGCATCCCCGTGCCCTCGCTTCTGTTGCAGATTGCTGTGGGCCTGCTGGTGCCCCTGGTTGCCTCGTTGATTCCTATCTGGAGTGGTGTGCGGGTGTCGGTACGCGAGGCGCTCAGCTCCTACGGCCTGGGCAGCGGCCGGTTCGGGACGCACCTGGTCGACCGCATCATGGAGCGGGTGCGGGGCTTCTCGCGGCCGACGCTCATCTCGCTACGCAACACCTTTCGGCGCAAGGCGCGCCTGGCGCTGACGATGTTCACCCTGGTGCTGGGCGGCGCGGTGTTCATCGGCGTCCTGACCGTCCACGCCTCGCTGCTCAATACGCTGGATACCTTCTTCAACTACTGGCGTTACGACGCCGAGATTACTTTCAGCCGCCCCTACCGCTCTGACCAGGTGACGACCGAGGCGCTGAGTGTGCCCGGTGTTGTCGCCGCCGAGACGTGGGCCGCCGTGCAGGGCGGGCGCGTGCGTAGCGACGGCAAGGAAGGCCGCGCCCTGACGCTCCTGGGTGTGCCGCCTGATACAACGATGATCCAGCCTAAGCTGCTCGAAGGCCGCTGGCTGTTGCCAGAGGACGAGAACGCCATCGTCATCAACACGGCGGTGCGCGAGCCGGATGTGGAGCCGGACATCAAGCTCGGCGACGACGTGACTTTCAAGGTTGACGGCCGCGATGAGACTTTCAAGGTCATCGGGGTGGCGCGGGCCATGCTCACCGGCCCGCTCATCTACGCCGACCGCGACTATATCGAGCGAGTCACCAATAGTATCGGGCGGGCGGGCAGCATCCAGGTCATCACCGAGCGCAGCGACCTCGCCTTTCAGACGGCAACCGCCGAGGCGTTGAAGGACCACTTCAAGGACAAGGGGGTCAATGTCAGCAGCACGCAGGCCATCGGTGATCTGCGTCAGCAGATCGAGTACCAGTTTAGTCTCCTGGTGGTCTTTCTGACCATCATGGCGGCGCTGATCGCGGTTGTCGGCGGCTTGGGGTTGATGGGCACGATGAGCATCAACGTCATCGAGCGCACGCGCGAGATTGGCGTGATGCGCGCCATCGGGGCCAGCGATGGCTCCGTGATGCGCATCTTCCTGACCGAGGGCATCTTCGTCGGGCTATTGAGCTGGGTACAGGCGGCCATCGTCGCCATCCCCATCAGCCACCTGCTGAGCACGGCGGTAGGTCAGGCGTTCTTGCGCTCGCCGCTGGAGTATATCTTCTCGTGGCAGGGCGCGATTCTGTGGCTGTTCATTGTTGTCGTGCTGGCGTCCCTGGCGAGCCTGTTGCCATCCTGGCACGCTGCCCGCCTCACCGTCCGCGACGTGCTGGCTTCCGTAGTCAGCCTCAAACCTCTTCCTCCCACTCGGTACGGGGGCGGGATTGACGCTCGGCTTTGGCGCGGGCGGCCATGCCCACGGTGATGACCTCGGAGCGGGCGCGCTCCAACGCCTTGACCACGTCCATGTCCGCGCCACCCTCCCGCGACAGGCGCGGGTTGATGCGCACCATGACCGGCACGCGCACCAGTGGCCCCAGGATGACGGCCTCGCCGACGTTGAGGCCCGGCAGGTCGGCCAGTAGACCCTCGGAGATGCCCTCGGCGGCCTGCTTGACGGCCTGCTGATCCTGGGGGTTGGTCAGGCGCATGATGATCTGGGAGTTGCACTGGCTCAGCACGTCGGAGTGGACTTTGTAGGGCCGCTGAGTCACGAGCACCAGGAAGATGCCGAACTTGCGGCCCTCGGCCGAGATGCGGCGGATGATGCTGGCGGCCTGGCCCGCCTCGCCCTTCGCCGCGCCGCCGGGGATGAAGTTGTGGGCCTCTTCCAGGACGAAGAACACCGGGCGCGGCAGGCCCTCGGTGACGGCCCTACGCCAGGTGTCGTTGAGCACCTTCCACACCACGTAGTCGGACACCGTAGAATCCATGCCCGCCAGGTCGATGGCCGATAGGGTCATCGGTCGCAGCATGTCGGGCAGCGGGATGTCACCGAAGCCCCAGATGTCCATGCGCTCCAACGCCTGAATGTACTTGACAGCCTTCTGCGCGCCACTTACCACATCCGGTGAGTACTGCCCGCCGCTGGCCCCGCCGTCGCCGCCGACCGGTACACTGCGCGGGGTCGCGACGGGCGGCTCGGCGTCCCGGTCCTGGCCCATGCTGTCCCACAGGTCGCCCTCGGCGATGTCGCCGGCTTCAGTCTCGTCGTCGCTACCGAGGCCCGCCTTGTCGGCCCAGCGGCGACGCGCGAAGCGGCTGAACTCGTCGCCGTCGCCGACCGAGGGGTTGAGGGGGGCGCGGCGTGGGGCGTCGAGGCCGTCGTCGTCCACGCCCTCGATGCGGTTGGCGATGCGTTCCAGGGCCTTACGAAAGTGCTCGGGGCCGTAGTCGCGGCCGCGCAACTGGTTGTAGACCACCTGGATGGCCTGGCGGATGTTGGCGAAGGCGGGCGGCAGGCCGCACAGGGTACAGATCTCCTCGAAGTCGAGCTTGGCGAAGTTGACCTCGAACTTGCGCGACGGGCCAGTATCGGCGTCGGTGAAGCGGCCCTTCTTCTGGCTCGGCAGGCGGTAGATTTCGACGCGGTCGGCGAAGGGTGTGGGGTGGTTGGCGTCGTCGCGGCGCATGAGGACGTAGTCGGAGTTGGGGTCGAAGACGACCACCGTGCCGCCCAGGGTGAGCAACTGCTCCAACAGGACGCCGACGGTGTAGCTCTTGCCCGCGCCTGTCTGGGCGATGACGGCCAGATGACGACGCAGGCCGTTGGGGTCGCAGTCGACGCCGACCTGGGGGCGGTTGATGAGCGAGCCGATCTTCATACCCGACTCGACCTTAGAGAAGAAGCGCTCCAATAGAGCGTCTTCGGCCTTGTGGACCTCGGCGCCGGGGGCGGCCGCGCCGCGCGGGTAGCGCACGATGTTGTGGGGGTCCAGGTAGCCCAGGACCGTGGCGGTACCGATGATGATGGGCGGGGCGGATCGCAGGCGGGCCAGGATGGCCTCGACCTCGCTGTAGCTCATGCCGGTGTTGAGGAGGCGCGACGAGACGCTCAGCCCCGTCACCTGGGCCAGCACGTCCATGCGGCGCACGTCATCGCCGACACGCTCCTGGACGTCGCGCAGGACGACATACTCCAGACGGGGCGGCGTAATCTCACTGTTGGTGACGAAGGTGAACTCGTCGGTGCGCACCTCACCGACCACGTAGCCGACGGCCGACATAACCCCTCCCACGCGCGATGGACCTGCTGGTCACAGTATACCGCAATGGTCAAGATCGAACAAGTGTACCAGGCTGCGGTGCAATCTCGTATTCCTCTTGAAGCTGCGGTGATACTACTCCATAGGGGGTGTGCGACGCATGTGCCGTACCGTACCAACGGTGAGCATGAAGATGAAGGCGAGGTCAACCAGGAAGAAGGAGTTGTCCAGCAGGCCGTGGGCCAGGAAGTTGACCATGCTCGCCATCAGGCCCAACGTGAGGATGCGTAGGTCGCCGCTCAGCGTCCGCCACAGGCGCAGGCCTGACGACCAGAAGCCAACCTGCCCCATGACCAGGGCCAGCACGCCAAGCACGCCCAGGCGCGTCCAATAGTCGAGGACGATGTTGTGGGGGTGGGACAGATTGCGGTCGGCCAGGGCGTCGCTGCGGATGTAAGTCTCGCGGTACTCGTAGAGGAAGTTGTCCAGCCCGACACCCAGCCACGGGTGGTCGCGAATCATGTCCAGCGCCGATTGCCATAGCAGTCGCCGCCACTCCAGTGTTTGCGCCTCATCGAGGCGCATCAGCCGCCCGACACGCTCGGTGCGGGCGAAGGGCAGCAGCGCCAGGACGGCCACGCCGACGAGGCCGATGACGACGGCCAGCGCGCGCCGCCCCTGCATCAGGCCCAGGAATAGCAATGAGGCCGGAACGCCCACCAGCCACGCGCCAGTGGAGAAGGTCAGGAACAGGGCGGCGATGATGGGCAGCAGGGCGACGGCATAGGCCCACCGCCGTGCCCGCGACGATCCCCACACGAGCAGGGCCAGGGCGACGGGCACGACGCGCCCCAGTACCAGGGCTAGATTGTTGGGCGAGCCGTATAGCCCGCGCAGGCGGCGCACGCCCTCGGCGGCGATGCCGCCGGAGCCGCCGTAGGTCAGGAAGGCTGCCAGCGCGGCGGCAATGCCCGCCAGCACCAGGGCGTCGGCGAGGCGCAGTAGTTGGGACCGACTCAGGCGCGCATCGCGCAGGACCAGGTAGAACAGCGCCGGTTCCAGGATGACCAGGCGGAACTCGCGGTTGGCGACGCCGGGCATGAGCGCGACCAGGGGTGAGATGGCCCCCAGGACCAGCAGCAGCAGCACCGACACGTCCAGCAGATCGAGGGGCAGTTGCGCGCGCAGGGCGGCGACGACGCGGCGCACCACATCGCTCAGCCAAGCCCGGACCCCCCTCGATCCCCCCATAGACGGGGGGAGGGCAGAGGCTCCCTCCCCGTCTACGGGGAGGGATGGGGAGGGGGCTGCCTCCGCGACGCGCCGCACGGCCCACGCGGCGACGGTGACGAGGGTCAGCGCCTCGACGAGGGAGACGCCCGTGCCGGCGAGGCGAAAGGTTTGCAGGTAGAAGGGCGCGGCGACCACAATCGCCGCCAGGCCCAGGTCCAGCCGCCGCGCCACGAGGAGCGCCAGCAGCGCCAGGGGCGCGAGGTTCAGCGGCCACGGCAGGTAGGCGAGGGTCAGCGCGGCGGCGGCCAGGGCGGCGATGTTCCCGGCCTCCCCCAGTCGCGCCGCCTGGCCGTCCCACCCGCGCCAGACGGCCGACCACGGCAGGCGGATCGTGTTTGCCAGGGCCAGCGCGCCGCACGTAACGGCCCCAACGGCGAGGGCCAGCCACAGGGCGAGGGTGGCGGGAGATGGAGCGGGGTTGACAGGCGGGGCAGGCGAGAGGCTCGCCGCCACCGCTGCCGTCAGCGCGGGGCGGGCCTGAGCGGCGTCATCGAGCAAGGTAAAGCCCCACACGGGATCGTCAGGGGGTGCGGCGGGACGCAAGGTCATCAACGACATGGCCGTGAGCCACGGCCACTCGGCCTGGGCGCGATGGATGGCGTCGCCGGTGCGCTGCGCCTGCAACGCCGCGTCGTCCGTGCCCCACGGCGAGGGTCGGCCCTGCCAGTCGAGGGGCAGCGCGTTCCAGCCCCACTCGACGGCCCACACCGGCTTGTCGCCGTCACCGTATTGGCGCATCGTCTCGCGCATGGCGACGGCGCGGGAGAAGTTGAGAATCTCGTCGCCGACGCGACGGTCATCGGGGCCGCTCCAGAAGCCGTAGGGCTTGACGGCCAGGGCGTCGAAGTAGGGGCCACCGCCGGCGCGATAGATCCATTCCAGGTAGCGCATGTCGCTCTGGTTGCGGGTACTGTTCTCGCTGGTGGCGGCCAACCCGCCACCCAGGATGGTCAGCGCGGGATCGGCCGCCTTGGCCGCCTGGTAGCCCGCCCGCAGCAGCTCGACGTAGCGGCGCGGTGGGATATACTCGCCCACCGCTCGCGCCGCCAGATTGGGGTTGTCCCACAGTTGCACAGCGGCCAGCCGACCCTGATAGCGGCGGGCCAGCTCGGCCACGAAATGGCCGAAGGTCGCGGCGTCGGCGGGTGGGGCCAGGGGCGCGCCCAGCTCGCGGGCGTCCCGCGCCCAGGCCGGGGCAGCGGTGACGGTCAGCGCGATGTCCAGCCCCCGCGCCCTCGCTGCGTCTACCAGGCGATCGATGCTGTCCCAGCGGTAGACGCCCGGCTGCGGTTCGATGGCCGCCCACTCGACACGCTGCCGCAGCCAGGTCAGTCCGGCGGCGTGGGCCGCGTCCAGTTGCCGCGCCAACGCCGGGTCGTCCAAGGCGAGCAGATCGACGTTCGCGCCCAGGCGCGGTGAGTGGGCGGCGGGGGCCGCTTCGATGCCGCGCGCGGCTGCCTGGCTGGCGCGGATGCTGCGCGCCAGTAGCACGGCCGCGGCCAGGGCGAGCGCGCTGAAGATAAGGGCGGCAAGGAGAGGGCGCAGCCAGGGGTAGGTGGATGAAGAGCGCATGCCCGCATGATACCACACAGTCTTGCCTTTTCCCCAACCCAATGATATAATACCCGCTTGCAATTCTACGAGGAGATACCCCACGATGGCGAACGAAATCAATCTGACGGCCGAGCGACGCGCCGTCACCGGCAAGAAGGTTAGCCAGCTGCGTCGTGACGGCATTGTGCCAGCCGTCGTGTACGGCCACCATGTAGCATCGACGCCGCTACAGATCGATGCCCGCGCCCTGGACCAGACCATTCTCCGCGCTGGGCAGAACCGCCTGGTGACCCTCAACCTGGGCAACGGCGAGACGGTCGTCGCTCTGGTGCGTGAGATTCAGCGGCAATCCATGACCCAGAAGATTACCCATGTCGACTTCCAGGCTGTGTCCATGGACGAGCCGATTATCACGTCCGTGCCCCTGCTCCTCGAGGGCGTCCCGCCGGCCCTGGAGACCGGCGGTATGCTGCTGCACGCTCTGGATGCGGTCGAGGTGCGCGCCCTGCCCGCCAACCTCATCCCGTCCATCACGGTGGACGTGAGTGGCCTGATCGACTACGATGCCGCCGTGTACGTGCGCGACCTGGTGGTGCCTTCGACGGTGGAAATTCTCGCTGGCGGCGACGAGCTGATCGCCAAGGTGACGCCACCGGTGGTCGAGGGCGAGGAAGGGGCCGAGGAGGCCGAGGCCGCGCCGTCTCAGCCGGAGGTTATCTCGGAGACCGAGGCTCAGCGCCGCCGTGGCGAGCGCGAGGACGAGGAATAGCAGCTTCTCAACGCTGGGTTGGTGAAGCCAGGGATAGCGAATCAGGGGCGGGGGACTGGCAGAAGCTGCGCGGCTTCGCGCTCGTGCCCCCGCCCTTCATCGTGTCTATGGACAACGTGTGGTATAATTGCTCGGCATTGATGGTCCCATCCAAGGGAGGCAGGGTATCCTGTGGCTAGCTCCTACAACCCCTTTCGCGGCATGATGTCCCGCGATATCGGCATCGACCTCGGCACGGCCAACACCCTTGTGATGGTCCGCGACCAGGGAATCGTCATCAACGAGCCTTCGGTCGTCGCCATCGACCGCAAGAGTCGCCGCGTGCTCGCTATCGGGTCCGAGGCGAAGGAGATGGTCGGCCGCACGCCCGCCAACATCGTCGCCATTCGGCCCCTGCGCGACGGTGTGATCTCCGACTTCGACATCACCCAGAAGATGCTTGAATACTTCATCCGCAAGGCCAACGACCGCACGCGCCTGGCGGGCAAGCCGCGCGTGGTGGTCGGCATCCCGTCGGGCGTGACTGAGGTCGAGAAGCGCGCCGTGCGCGACGCTTCTATCGCGGCGGGCGCGCGGGAGGCCTTCCTGATCGAGGAGCCGATGGCGGCCGCCATCGGGGCGGGCCTGCCGGTCACCGAGTCCATGGGTAGCATGGTCGTTGACATTGGCGGCGGCACTACCGAGGTCGCCGTCATCGCCCTGGGCGGCATCGTCGTCAGCAACTCCATCCGTATCGCGGGCGACGAGATGGACGAGGGCATCATCCAGTACGCGCGTCAGAAGTACAACCTGTTTATCGGCGAGCGTATGGCTGAGACGGTCAAGATGGCGATTGGCTCGGCCTACCCGCTGGACAGGGAAGAGACGCGCGTGCTGCGCGGCCGCAACCTGATCACCGGCCTGCCACAGCAGGTCGAGGTCAGCTCGGTCGAGATTCGCGAGGCTCTGTCCGGCCCGGTCAACGCCATTGTCGAGGTGGTCCGCGATACGCTGGACGATACCCCACCCGAACCCATCGCCGACCTGTTGGAACACGGCATTGCCCTGGCAGGTGGCGGCGCGCTGCTGCGCGGATTGGCCCAGCGGCTGGCCGACGAGACGAAGATGCATGTCTACGTTGCCGACGACCCGCTGGCGTGCGTTGCCAAAGGCGCGGGCGCTGTGCTGGAAAATCTAGACGCCTACGCGAAGGTACTGGCGTCGACGCAGCGGGCCAGCATTGGGCGGTAGTAGGCCAGGGCCGGCACGGGGGCCTGCCCCTACAATGAATTATGCTACGCTTTGTTGAACGCTCCTGGCTGTTGGTCGTGCTCATCGGCCTGGCGCTTGCTGGCTATGGTCTGCATCAGGCTGGCCGCCTGGCGCCGGTGCAGCGCGCCGCCTCCGATGTGTTCGCCGTGGCCCAGGGGCCACTCACAGCGGTATCCGGGCGCGCGACAGGCGTCATCGACAGCGTGCGGCGTTTCGAGGCCATGGACCAGGAGAACGCCGACCTGCGCGCCGAGGTGGCTCGCCTGGCGGTGGAGAACCTGCGTCTGACCGAGGCGGCGGCCGAGAATGTGCGCCTCCGCGAGGCGGTTGGCTTCAAGGAAGCCAACCCGGCGCTGACGATTCTGGGGGCGGAGGTTATCGAGCGCGGCGGGCAGGGCCTGGTGACGGGGCGCGTCGTCAGCCGCGACCCCAGCCCCTACCTGTCACAACTGACCATCAATGTCGGTCGCAGGGATGGCGTCAAGGAGGGGATGCCCGTTGTGACGCCTCAGGGACTGGTGGGGCGCATCTCGCGTGTCGGTGACCGCACGGCGCGAGTCCTGCTGCTCACCGACACGGCCAGCGCCGTGAACGCCAAGACCATGCGTGGGCGGGTCACGGGCGTGGTCGAGGGTGCGGAAGAGGGTCGCCTCGCGCTGCGGTTTGTCGAGCAGGGCGCGGAGCTGAAGGTGGGCGATATTGTCCTGACCTCGGGCCTGGGCGGCAGCTTCCCCGCCGGCCAGCCCATCGGCCAGGTGACTGCTGTCCGCCAGAAAGACATCGATCTATTCCAGGACGCCGACGTGCGGCCCATCGTCGATTTCAGCCGTCTCGAAGAGGTGCTGGTCATCACTGGCTTCGAGGCGACACCGGTGGAGACAGCCAGGTGAGCGCCCGCAGCCGTCAGCGCGGTCTGTTCGCGACCCAGGCCAACATGTACATGGCGGCCCTGCTATTGCTGGTCGCGACGCTGCTCCACGGCACACTGATCCCGATGCTGCCGTGGCGGCCAGATGTCATGCTGGTCCTTGTCGTCACGTGGTCGCTATTGCGCGGCCTGCGCGAGGGTCTGCTGTGGGCCTTCGCGGGCGGTATCCTGTTGGACCTGCTGTCCGGCGGCCCCTTCGGCGCGTTCACCATCGCCCTGCTGGCCGCGGCCCTGTTGGCTGGGGCCGTGCATCGCGCGGCGTTCCACGTTGGCCTGCTCCAGGTCGGTGTGGTCGCCCTGTCTACTTTTATCTACGAGGCGGTTTATCTGGCTGCGCTGGCGACCACAGAGCACGCGGCGAGTTGGGGCCTCCTGGCGCGTAACCTCGGCCCCTCCCTCCTCCTCAACATCCTTCTTTTCATCGTGCTGTCGCGCCCGCTGGCGTGGCTTAATCGCAAGACCGCCGCCGAAAGTTTGGAGTGGTAAGCGCCCTTGTACGACTTTATTCCTGACGACCCCACGACCCAACACTGGGGACAACGACCTGCCCCGCCGCCGCCGCCGCCGCCGTCGCCCCGCGCGCGCTTCATCCTGTTGCAGGCAGCCGTGTTTGCCGTCTTCGCGCTGCTGCTGGTCCAGCTGTGGCGGCTACAGATTGTCGAGTCTGCCACCTACCGCCAGCAGGCTGACGTGAACCGCCTGCGGCCGCGGACCGTAGACGCGGTACGCGGTATCTTCTACGACCGCAACGGTGAGATTCTGGTCCGTAACCAGCCGAGCTTCTCGGTCTTCATCACGTACGCTGATCTACCCGACGATGAGAAGCAGCAGGCTGAAGTCCTGATGCGGCTAGCCGAGCGGCTCGACCTGCCTGCCAGCGGAGAGCCGGGCGGAGAGGGCCAGCCGAGCGCGGACTGGGTCGCCGCCACCGCCGCCGACGTGTGCAGTATTACCTCGAAGTACGTGCCACCCGGCCCGACAGCGCCCCACGGCATCAAGGAGTACCTGGCCGAAGCCTGCCGCGCTCCCTACACGCCCATTCGCGTCAAGTCCAACGTGGCCCGGGACCTGGCCTTCACCATTGAGCAGGATCGCCTGAATCTACCCGGCGTGACCGTCCAGGTGACGCCCATCCGCCAATACCTGGCCGGCGACTCCGTCGCCCACCTGCTCGGCTTCATGGGCAATATCCCCGCTGAGCAGCGTGACCAGTACGTGCGGACAGGCGCCGACTACGAGCCAAACGACAAGATTGGCCTGGCAGGGTCGGAGTATGCCTTCGAGAAGGCGCTGCGCGGGGCGAAGGGCCGCAAGATTATCGAGGTCGATGCGGCCGGGCGCGAGGTCAAGACGGTTGGCGAGCCGACGACGCCGATAGCGGGCCACAATATCGTTCTCACCCTGGACCTGGCGATGCAGAAGCAGGTCGAGGACATCCTCAAGCAGGGTCTGGCGCGGGCCAGGGCGACTCGCGGCATCGCTATTGTCATGAACCCACAAACGGGCGAGATTCTGTCGATGGTGTCGATCCCCGGCTTCGATAACAACGTATTCGGCGATGGCATCAACGCCGAGAACGTTAAGGAGTACGTCAAGCTCAGCGAGAACAGCGATCGACCGCTGATGAACCGTGCCATCGAGGCCATCTATCCCACCGGCTCGGTGTTCAAGATCGTCTCGGCGGCGGCATCGCTCCAGGAAGGCGTAGTCAGCACCGAGACTCAAGTGGAGTGTAGTGGCATTCTCTACCTACCCAACCGCTTCTTCCCCGACGACAAGAGCAAGGCTACCCCCTTCTACTGCTGGAAGAAGCCGGGCCACGGCAGAATCAACGTCATCGACGCGATCGCGCAATCCTGCGACGTCTTCTTCTACGTGGCGACCGGTGGCTTCGAGCCGACCAAGTTCGCGGGCCTGGGCCTCGACCGCTTCACCAAGTACGCCCGCGCCTTTGGCTTCGGTCAGCCGACGGCGATTGGCCTGCCAGGCGAGGCGAAGGGCCTGATGGCCCAGGACGGCGACACCTGGGACCGCTTCAAGCGCCTCAACTATGCTGAGAGCTGGTATGTCGGCGATACCTACAACATGGCTATCGGCCAGGGCTTCTTCAACGCCACGCCCTTACAGATGCTCAATGCCACGGCTGTCGTCGCGAATGGCGGGACGCTGTACCGCCCCCAGATCATGTACCAGGAAGTGACCGCCGACGGCCAGGTGGTGCGTGGCTTCCAGCCGGAAGCGATTCGTCAGGTTCCCGTCAGCGCGGAGAATCTGGGCTACGTGCGCGAGGGCATGCGCCGCGCCACCGTGCCACCCCTTGGCACGGCCTCGGGAGCGGGACTGCCCGGGGAAATCACGATGGGCGCCAAGACCGGTACCGCAGAGTTCTGCCTGTGGGACGAACAGGCGCAGAAGTGTGGCCTCGATAAGGATGGCAATCTGCCCACCCATGCCTGGTTCACCGCTTTCGCGCCCTTCGAGAATCCGCAGTACGCCTTGCTGGTTATGGTCGATGGCTCCTCTATCCCAGGGCCGCCCACCGTCATCCAGGGTTCGGAGGCTGCCGCCCCCATCGCCGCCGACATCCTGCGCGCCATCTTCAAGCTGCCCATCCCTGAGCGTAAGACGCCCGCCGCGCGTGGCGGTGACTAGTGGCAGGGGCGATGCTCCTGCTATGCCGCGCTGAGCTGCTAGAACTCAGAATGCCTGGACCATTGGCCCAGGGCGATTCAGTCCACCCACACACTGATGGAGCGTTGCATGTCGTCTAGCCTGTGCCCCCCCTTCTCCTTTGCCAGCATCATCCCGCCCATTATCATGCAAAACGTGGCGCGCAACGGAACTTCCACTGAGCGCGACATGGCCATCCACACCCTCGGCATCGGCGAGTCTTTCCGAGCCTACCGCGCCGCCCAGTTGCCCACCCTGCCGCCAGGCGTGCGGCGCATGCCCCTGATGGCGCAGGCGACCATGATGCGCAGCATCTATGACGCGGATTACAAGACCGAGCTTCCCGGCCGCCTGGTGCGCACCGAGGGCGCGCCGCCGACGGGCGACCCGATGGCCGATGAAGCCTACGACGGTCTCGGCGCGGTATGGACGTTCTACAATGACGTCTACGACCGTAACTCCATTGACGACCGGGGCATGCCTATGCTCGGTGTCGTGCACTTCGGTAAGCAGTTTGACAACGCTTTCTGGGATACGCGCCAGATGGTCTTCGGTGATGGCGGTCTCTTCAAGCGCTTCACCGCGGCTGTGGATGTCATCGGTCACGAGTTGACCCACGGTGTGACCCATTACGAGACCGGCCTCAACTACTTCCAGCAGTCTGGCGCGCTCAACGAGTCCATCTCCGACGTGTTCGGTATTATGGTCAAGCAGCGGGTGCGCAACCTGAAGGCCGAGGAGTCCGACTGGATTATCGGGGCGGAACTGTTCAGGGGAACCAATCTCCAGGGCGTCGGGCTACGCTCGATGAAAGCGCCCGGCACAGCCTACGATGACCCGGTGCTTGGCAAGGACCCGCAGCCAGGCCATATGCAGGGCTACGTCAAGACCTTCAACGACAATGGCGGCGTGCATATCAACTCCGGTATCCCCAACAATGCCTTCTACCGCGTCGCCGTGGCCCTGGGCGGCTACGCCTGGGAGAAGGCAGGGCGCATCTGGTACGAAACCCTGCGTGACCCCAAGATTCGCCGCAACAGCGGTTTTACCGCTTTCGCCCGTCAGACTATCTACAATGCGGGCGTCCTATTCGGTGTAGGGAGTAAGGAGCAGAAGGCTGTGAGCGAGGCCTGGCGTCAGGTCGGCGTCCAGCCCAAGTAGAGAGGAAGGGCGGCTATGGTCATTCGATTGGTAGCTGAGAGCACGGGTGTGGCGTACTTCCCCGGCCTTGCCCAGCCCGTGACCATCGACACGAGCGAACTGTCGGAACAGGAGGCCGAGGACCTGCAGCGCCTCGTCGACGAAGCCGGGTTCTTCGACCTCCCCTCCATCACCCGCATGGCCACCCGCAGGTTGCCTGATATGTGGCTCTATTGCCTCACTGTCGAGGAAGGTAGCCGCTGTCACACAGTCCACCTCACCGATCCCGCCGGCGACCCCACCCTGCAAACCCTCCTCGATGTCGTCCGCCACGAGGCCGAGGCCACGCGCCAGGCGTCGCGGCCGGCCGATTGACAAGCGGCCCAAATGTAGGTATACTACATAAGAGCCTGTCCAGGCGGCCATACCACTATATCTTGTGGTCGGAGAACGAGTGACTGTTGTCATCAAAGGAACCGCTGACGGCCTGGCCGTGACCCTCGGCCAGGGCGACTGGGACGAGGTTATGGCTGCCCTGGAGCAGCGCCTCGCCGCCTCGCCTACCTTCTTCGCCGGTGCGGAGGCCGCCCTTCGGCTCGATGGCCGCTCGCTGGACGCCGCTCAGCTGGCCCAACTCCGCGACCTGTTCGCGGCCCACGGCGGCCAGTTGCGGACCGTGGTTGCCGAGGACGGCCCGACCCGCGCCGCTGCGCGTGGCCTGGGCCTGGCGAGCAGCGCTCCGCGCGCGGCCAAGCCGCGCCCGACGCGGGCCGAGTCGGAGACGACCAGCGGCATCGTGGTGCGCCGCACGCTGTGCCTGGCCAGACCATCCGCCATGCCGGCCACGTCGTCGTCATTGGCGACGTCAACCCCGCCGTGGAAATCGTCGCCAGTGGCGATGTCGTTGTCTGGGGGCGGCTGCGCGGCCTGGTGCACGCGGGCGCGGGGGGTGATAGTGGGGCCTGGGTGTGCGCGCTCCAACTGGCGCCGACGCAACTGCGCATTGCCGACCGTATCACCCGTCCCCCTGAATCGGCGGGGCGGACCGGTCGCTGGTCGCCCGAAGTCGCGCGCATCGAAGATGACAATATCGTCGTTGAAGCCTGGGAGACGAACTAAAGGAGACGCGAATGGGGGCCAGAGTCATTACCATCACGTCCGGAAAGGGGGGGGTCGGCAAGACGACGACGACGGCCAATCTGGGCGTCGCCCTTGCCAACAGCGGCCAGCGCGTGGTCTGCATTGATGCCGACATCGGCCTGCGCAACCTCGATGTGGTCATGGGCCTGGAGAACCGCATCGTCTACGATATTGTGGACGTGGTCGAGGGGCGCGCGCGCCTGCGCCAGGCGATGATTCGCGACAAGCGGCTCCCTGAACTCAGCCTGCTGCCGGCCGCCCAGACCCGCGACAAGTCGGCAATCTCCCCCACGGAGATGATCCAGCTGGCCGACGATCTGCGCCCCGACTTCGACTACATCCTTATCGACTCTCCGGCGGGGATCGAGCAGGGCTTCAAGAACGCTGTCGCCCCCTCCGACGAGGTGATCATCGTCACCACGCCGGAAGTGTCGGCGGTTCGCGATGCGGACCGCATCATTGGCCTGGTCGAAGCCGAGGAGAAGAACACGCCGCGCCTGATCATCAACCGTCTGCGGCCCTCCATGGTCAATCGCGGCGACATGCTCAGCAAGGATGATGTCCTCGATATCCTCGCCATCGACCTGATCGGCATCGTTCCCGACGACGAGACCATCATTGTCAGCACCAACAAGGGGACACCGGTGGCCCTGCACAACCACTCGCCGTCGGGAACAGCGTTCCGCGACATTGCCCGCCGCATCATGGGCGAGGACGTACCCATCGTGGAGCCGGTCGATCAAACGGGGTTCATGGCGCGGCTGGCTCGCTGGCTGCGAGGCGAAGGAGGGCCGACGTGAGTATCCTTGACCGCCTCTTCGGCCGTACCGAACCGTCTAGCAGCCAGGTCGCCAAGGAACGCCTCCAGCTCGTGCTGACCTCGGATCGCACCAACCTTACGCCTGCGCTGCTCGAGCTAATGCGCGACGACATCATTCGTAGCATCTCGGAGCATGTCGAGATTGACCGCTCGGGCATCCAGCTGAGCGTCTCGCAGGGACGCGGCTACCATCGCGTGGTGGCCGACATCCCCGTGGTGCGGGCGCGCGAGTCGAGCAGCCCGCCCCGCCCTACCCCGCGCCGATCGCGCCCCGCCCCATCCGTCAGCGAATAGGCCTGGCGGGGCAGGCAAAGTAGCAGGCCCACGGACTTCCCGTGGGCCTGCGCTATTGGTGCATGCGCTACGGCGAGCGCAGATTGGTGGCGCGTTGCAGTATCGGCAGGTGGATACGGTACGGCGACGAGCCGATGAACACCATCCCCGCGCCGGTTACGCCGCCTGCTTCCGCCGTCACCCGTACACTGGAGCGGGTGGGCGGGATGCGCAGGGTTGCGCCCGCCTTGCCCTCGGCCGTCACGCCCAACGTGATACTCGCGCCGGCTCCGTCGAAGCTGCCCAGGTCCGTGGCGAAGGTGACGGGCGTTCCGGCGGCGACGGGTCGCCCCACCCTGTCCAGCACTTCAGCGGTTACCTGGACCGTCGCCGAGATCTCCCCCGTGCCTGTGATAACGCTCGGCGCAAGCACCACATTCACCCGCGCTGGCGGGCCGATGGTAAATTCCACCGAGCGCCGTACCTGGCGACTACCGGCCGCCACGATGAGATCGGTCACGCCGATGGTTGTGCTGGCGGTGAGGGTCGTCGTCACCACGCCGTCCGTGGTGCCAGCCTGTGGTGGCGAGAACGTTCCCAAGGGCGCGGCCAGGGAGAAGTTCACCGGCGTGCCATTCTCGACCGGGTTGCCGTACTGGTCTAGCAGCCGCGCCGAGACCGTCATGTGGTCGATGCCGTCGGCGACCAGGCGCGGTGGCACACGGCTGGTGTTGGGGATCACTACCACCGGCGGCCCCGCTAGCAGGCGTACCGGGTAGGTGGTGACGAGGCTGCCGATGCTCACCGTCAGCACGCCTGTCCCGGCGACCGTTCCGGAGCGAATCAGCGTGGTGAAAACACCGTTGGTGAGCGTACCTACGCTCGGCGTCAGGGTCGTACCCAGATTACTGGCAAGGCTGATGGGGCTACTCACGACATTGTTGTAGGCATCGCGCGCTGAGATGACCAGTGCGGCCTGAGACTGGCCGTCGGCGGCCAGACTGGGCTTCGTCGGCGACAAGGTGGTGACAGCCGGCGGCCCCGCGACAAATTGTACCGGGGCTGACGCCGTTAGCGGGCCGGCCTGCGCCGTGACGAGGGTCGTGCCTAGACTGTGGGGCGCGGTCAGGGTGGCCGTCCCAATGCCGTTCAGGGTCTGGGCGACCTCGGGGTCCAGGTCACCCAGGGCCGGGTTCAGTCCCAGGGTCACTGGGCTGCTAATGCCATTGGAATAGGCGTCGGTTAGCTCGATGTGGATCGTCGCGGTATGCGCGCCGCTGGCGAGAAGGGTCGCCGGCGCGGTGACGCGCAGGCGGTGGGGCGCGGCGGGCACGACGCGGAAGGCACGATTACTGGCGGCTGCGGGGATGGTCGCCGTGACCTGGCCCTGGCACGCTTGCGTACCGCCGATCACGCCCACCGTGGCCCGCCCGCCCACGGTCTGCGCGCTCGTCGCCTGGAGGGACGCCGAGGCGCAACCGCTCAGGCTGAACTGGACGGTGTTGTTATCCAGGACAGGGTTGTTGTAGGCGTCGCCCACGATGGCGGTGGCCTCGATGGGCGCGTCTCCCGCCGCTACCTCGATGCGGTCCAGGCTGAGGCTCACCTGCGTCGCCGGGCCTGGCAGGATCGAGACGGGGCGCGCGTCGCAGTGGGCGTCGGCGCAGGCGGAGACGCGCGCCAGCCCGGCCCGTGTGCCGGAGGCGAAGGTGCGCTCGACGCGCCCGCCCTGGGTCGTGGCGATGAGTACCTGCTGGGGCGTGCCTCCCACGTCGAAGCCGCCCAGCGTGGCGGTCAGGGTGACGACTGTACCGTCGGTGACGAAGTTGCCATAGCGATCGGTGAACGTGGCGACAAAGGGGGTGGTGACACCGGCGGCCAGGGTTCGGTTGATGTTAACCGTGGTGGTGAAGGGCGAGCCGGGTACGATGCGGATCGGGCGCGAGGCTGTGTAGCCCTGCCCATTGGAGGTCATGCTGGCAATGAAGGTGGCGTCGCCGGGATGCGCGCCAGCCGTTACGGTCGCGGTGACCGTGCCATTCGCGCCCGTCCGCCCGGCCGGTGGCGCGATGGTGAAGGGTGGTGGGTTGGTGCTGGGTGAGGCAGCGAAGGCCATATCCCACGAGGGCACGGGGTTGTTGTAGGGGTCGAAGATCTGGAGGCTGACCACCGCGCTCTGGTCCACCGCTAGGGTCAATAGGGACGGGTCCAGGGCGATGCGGTTGGGTGGGGCGGCGATGACCCGCGTCGCCACATCCTTACGGTTGTCGGCAGTGAAGGACTCGGCCGTCGGGCTGCTCACCTGGACGGTCGTGGTATAGATCGTGTTGATGGGGGGCGGTGGGCTGTCGGGAACCCGCACTCGCATCGTCACTGAGCGCGCGCCGTCGGGTGGCAGGTCTTCGGGGAAGGTCCACGTCACGACGTTGCCGTTGCGGTTGGAGGGGGCGGGACTGGCGTCAACGAACTGGAGCTGTGCGGGCGCGTTGACGATGACGGTCGAGCCGTTGGCGGTGGCGCTGCTCTGGTTGAAGTCGTAGGGGTTCTGGCGGCCGCGATTGACGACACTGGCGACCAGCGTCACGGTCTGTCCCGGCGTGACCGCGCCCGGCGAGCTGCCCTCCGCCGTGAGGTTCATCCCCCACAAATCAGACGTGATAATCAGCAGGTTGTTGCTGGTGTTACTGTCAAACAGCGGGCCGCCGATGCGCGCCAGGAAGCGTAGCACCGCCGCGCCCGGCTTCGCGCCTGTGGCGATACGCAGGCTGAGGCGTATCGAGGCGTTGGAGTTGACACTGGCGATGGGTGGGTTGGGCGCGGCAACTTTGTAAGTCCAGACGCACTCGCTTGCGCAGGTAGATGTCGGTTGTCCCGTGGTCGGGTTGATGAGCTTGAGGTAGCCGGGCGGCGCGCCAGGATTCTGCGGCCAATACTCCTCCCAACTCACGAAGGCGGTGCTGATGGGCAGCGTGACGGTAATGCGGGCGTCGCGCGCGTCGGCCAGCCCGGCATTGGCCAGGAAGACTCTGTAGTTGACCGTATTGCCCGGCAGCCAGGGCTGGCTGAGGTCGTCGGGCGGTGTGACATCGACCCGCAAATCGACGGTGTAGATGGGCAGGAGCAGGGACGCGCTATCGGGGCTGCCGCCGGGCGCACGCTGCGCCGTGGACGTGGTCACCGTGGCGTCCGACTGCAGGGTCACTGCCGACGGCCACTGGTAGGTGGGGTCGATCTGGCCGCGGATGGTGATCACATCGCGCTGGCCGGGAGCCAGGCTGCCGATGACCCAGCGCCACGCCTCGCCGGGGCTGCCCGGCGTGCGTGCCGTCGTGACGCCAGAGGGGAGCGTCACCTGCGGGTTGAGGAAGTGGTCCATCAGGGTGCCTTCGACGAAGACGTTGCGCGCTGTCGCCTGCCCCGTGTTGCTGTAGGTGATGGTATAGGTTACCTGCTCGCCCGGCGTGCGGTAGCCGCCTGCCCCTAGCGGCGGCGATGTATCCAGACGCACCGTCACGTCGGCGGGCAAGAGGGGAATCGTCGCCGAGCCAGAGGTCAGGCCCTGGCGGCTGGCCTGCACGACCAGCCCCTGGGACGAGTAGCTATTCGGCGCGGTCAGCGTGACGCTCGCCGTGCCGCCGCTGAGGACGGGCGCCGCCGAGCTGAGGACGCCGGTCAGCGCGCTGGTGAAACTAAGGTTTACCGCGCCGGAGTAGGTCTTGACCCAGTTGCCGTCCTTGTCCACCGAGCGGATGGTCAACGTCGTCTGTCCCCCATCGACCGAGACGCTGCTCGGGCTGGCGGTCACGCGGAGCGCCACCACCGGCCCGGCGGCCACGTCCAGAGGGGCGTCGGCCCACGCCTGGCCCGCCTGGGCGCGCACGGTCAGCGCACCGGCCACCGTGGTGTTGAGAGTCGTGGTGGCCGTGCCGGTGGCGTCGGTGGTGGGGGTGGTGGGGGCAAGGTTGCCTGTTCCGGTGAGGACGCTGAAGTTGACGAGATGCCCCGCGCTGACGCGGTTCTGGTACTGGTCGCGGGCCACCGCGCGCACCGGCAGCGGGACGCTGGCCGTCGGCGCGCCCAGGGCTTCCAGCGCCAGTGTCGCCGGGGCCAGGGGCGAGAATTGCACACTGGCGGTGGACTGGCGAGCGCCGACACGGGCTGTGACCTGGGCCTGGCCGCTCGTCTGCGACGTGACGGCCGTCGTGGCGCGGCCATTCACCGTAGTCGCGCTGGCGGCGCTCAACTGGCCGACGCCACTCTGGGTGAACTGCACGGCCGTGGGAGCCACGGCGTTGCCATAGGTGTCGCTCACCCACCCCGTCAGCGTCACGCTCTGACCCACCGACGCGCCGCCGGGGCCGCTGAAGGTCAGCTGCGCCGCCGCGCCGGGGTCCACCGATAGGCTGAGGGTCGGGTTCGCGTTGCCCGACGCCGCCGAGACCGTGACCGGGCCGCTGCGGGTGGTTTGCAGAATAGCCGTCGCCTGCCCGCCCGTCGTCACTGCCGACGGGGTAATCGTCGCCGGCGGCGGGACGCTGAAGGTCACGACTGTGCCGTCGGGCACGAACAGGCCCTGGGCGTCGCGCAGGCTGGCGGTGAGGGTGATGGGTCGCCCTACCACGGCCGTGCCCGCCAGAGCCAGCGTGCCGGTCTGCGCGGGCGGGAAGACTACCGTGGTGGCGCGTGCGGCGTCGTTGTTGCTCAGGTCCACATCGCCAGGGGCTGAGACGTGGGCGCGGCTGGTCAGCACGGCGTCGCGGGGAGCGGTCGCGCTGACTGTGCCGGTGACCGCC
>JAHCIE010000499.1 GCA_026129385.1 Anaerolineae bacterium | reverse complement strand
TAGCCCGCAGGGCTTGGCCCGTGCAGCGCCACGGCTTCAGCCTGGCGCGACCGACAGCCTCCGACCGCTGCCTTCCGACCGCGCAGCGCCACGGCTTCAGCCTGGCGCGACCGACAGCCAACGCGGCGTTAGTCGGCCAGGTCGGTGGCCGTCTCGACGAAGCCCACCACCTCGGCGATATCCTCGGCGGGTAGAAGCTTGTGGATGATGGTCGAGGTCACATAGGTCTGCACCAGATCCACGGTATCAACCACGTTGAGCTGCTCAAACAGGAAGCCAAACTTGTCTTCCAGCGTCTGCATAATGGGAGCCAGGTCGGCCTCCGACAGCTTGGCCCACTCGGCCTTCAGCGGCCCCCAGGTCTTCTTGCCCGCCTTGTAGACGAACTGCTCATCGCTGTCCTTCGGGCCGCGCTCGGACTGAAGGTTGGCGAAAACGTAGTCGCGGATGGCCTGCTTCATGGTGGCCGGCAGGGCCGGATGGTTGAAGATGGTGGTCTGGAAGCCGGTCGCCAGGTGCACCTCGCACGCGCCCTCGTCGGCGAACTTGCGGAACATCTCGTCAGGCAGCGTCGACGCGCCATGCTGGACCGCGCCGCCCATGCCGTACTCGTCGCGGGCCACGTTGGACAGATCGCGCAGCACGTCGAAGTCGATCTTGATTTGAGCCAGCGAGCCGTCGGCCATGACCACGCCGCCGTGGGCGGTGCCCGTCTGGATGCTGATCTTGGACAGGCCGGTCGCCGCCGGGGCCAGCTTTTCCAGCTCGGCGTTGTAGCCGTCCATGTAGGCCCGTAGCTCGTGGACGTTGGAGTTGTGGCCGCCCACCTCGCCGATCTCGCCGCCCAGGGAGACAGTGATACCGGCCGGTTCGAGGTCGCGAATATACTTCGATAGTTGCGCCGCCAGGCTGTAGTTGAGGTACTGTTGCTCCGGCAGGGTTGGCTTGTCCAGGTCCACCAGCGTCGACGTGTCGATATCGATATTGAAGAAACCGCCGTCGAGCGCCTCATCGATGAGATCGCGGACGATCTGGAGTTCCTTCTCGGGGTCCTTGCCGTAGGCCTTGAGGCTAACCTGGAAGTGATCGCCCTGGACGAACAGCGGGCCACGGAAACCCTCGCGGAGGGCGGCGGCGATGACGTTCATGGTGTACTCGGCCGGGCGCAGGTCGCAGTACCCCATCTCGGAGCGGGCGATCTCGAAGATCATCGCACCCACGTTGCGCTTCAGCGCGGCGCGGAAGGCAGCGCGCATCGTCGGATAGGGCAGGCCGCGGATGTTCATGGCGGGGACGGTCAGAGCGCCGTACTTGCCCTCGCCGCGAGCCATGTAGAAGTCATTGATGGACTCAGGCTGGGCGTAGAGGGCCTGGCCCGCCTCCCAGACGATCCAGCGCGCCAGGCTCTTGACCGGCGCGGGGCCGAAGGTGCCGTCCACCTGGAGCCAGTCCATGGCGGCGCGCAGCGTGGCCTCGTCCACGATATGCAGTTGGCCCTGTTCATCGACGCGAGCGGCCGGCGCTAGATCGTGGAGCAGAGCTTGAATAGTCTCGTGTGCCATTGTAATTTCCTTTCGCTAGGCGGTCGGGAAGTCTATCTGGGCGGGGGATTCCCCCGCGAATTGCACTGTCATCACGCCGCGCTCGTCCACGCCGTAGTGGGCGAAGAGGGGTGGAGCGGTCGGCGGCAGGTCCAGGACGCGGGGCAGCAGGAGGCGCAGGTCGGGAATGACTGCCTGATCAGCCACGTCGGCGATGGGAATCCATTCCAACGAACCCTCAGCGGACGGCTGCACAGTGCGGCCCGGGGCGCGGGCGGTGAACACAAACAGCAGGATGCCCTGGTGACCGTCGCCCAGCGCGGCATTGATGACGGCGGCCAGCCGCAGGTCGTCCACGCTCGCCAGCCCCGTCTCCTCGCGCAGCTCGCGCCGCGCCGACGTCCACACGTCCTCGTCGCGCTCGACGTGGCCCCCGACGCCATTGAGCCGCCCCGCCCACCAACCCTTGTGCGCCGCGCCGCGCACCAGCAGCACATCGTCGCCGTGGGTAACGAAGATCAGGGTGCGAGGCGTGGTGGCGTAGCGGCCGTGGGTGGTTTGAGCGATCTGGCTGGCGCTGCCCATACCTTCCCATTATACGACCGAACGCGGGTGGGGCGCAAGCGATCTGGCCGCCGGGCGGTAGAGGATGGTTCACGGGGGGTGAAGAAAAGAGTAAGCGGTGGCCATCTGGGGTCACCGCTTACGCGAAGAGAGACTGTTCGGTTTCAAGAGCCGAGCAACGGTCTCCCGCCCCCATGGGCGGCGCGGCGAGGTAGACCGGGTCGTCGAGGACCCGCTACCCCGCCGCGGCTAGGTTCAGGCGGGTTTTCGCCGTCCGCGTTCAACGCCTGGGCCACCGCCGCGCTGGCGTCCGCCGTGGTCGTCGGGACAATTCGCTGCACCCGATAGCTGCCGCTGGGCACACGTAGCGCGTAGAAATAGTAGGGCTTGCGGTGGCCGTCCAGACGGAACACACCCGTCGCCGAGCGCGTGTCGCGGGACAGCACAGTCACATCGCGCACCATAGTGGTCTACCTCCTTTCCGTCAGAATGTTATGAGTCCGGGCTGGGATGAGTATAGGCCCAGCCTCGTAGCGAGCGCAAATTTCGGTCACGCCCCGCCGGGTAGCGATTAGACGCCCGCGACACGGCCGAGCTTACGCCCACCTCCCCCCATCTGTACAGCCAGCACGAATGGGGCCACACTTAACGGGATGTACGTACTATATCAACAACGCAAACCGTGAGGCCACGTTATGACACTCTCCCTCATCCAGGTTGGATTGGGCGGCTTCGGCCGTAGTTGGGCGCAGATCGTGCAGGCGTCGTCTGTCGCCACGCTCGCCGCCGTCGTGGATGTCGCGCCG
>JAHCIE010000498.1 GCA_026129385.1 Anaerolineae bacterium | reverse complement strand
CGGCGCGATTCGGGGCATGGTGCGCAGCCTGGGCGATACCTTCAGCGGCTACAACGACCCCGACGAGTATCAGCGTCTCAACGACGCCCTCAACGGTGCGTTTGAGGGTATTGGCATCGAGGTCGGTGACCGTGACGGCCGCGTCGTCATTATCGCGCCTATGCCCGGCTCGCCCGCTGACAGGGCGGGGCTGCGCGCGGGCGACCAGATTCTGCGCATCGACGACGCGAGCATCAGCGGTGTCAGCGCCGACGACCTGGGCGGCTTGATTCGTGGCCCGGCCGGGACGACCGTTCGCCTGACCGTGCAGCGGGTGGGGTCGCCGCAGCCCCTCGAGGTGAGCGTCGTCCGCGCCCGTATCGTGACGCCCAATGTGGAGACGAAGGACCTGGGCGGGGAGGCGCAGGCGGCGGGCATCGTCTACGTGCGTATCAATAGCTTCGGCCTGCGGTCGGGGCAGGAGTTCCGCGAGACGCTGCGCCAGGCGCTGGCCGCTACGCCGCGCGGCCTGGTGCTCGATCTGCGCGGCAATCCAGGTGGCAGCCTGGTTGCCGCCGTTGACATTGCTAGTCAGTTTCTTGGCGGCGGTATCGTCCTGTTGGAGGAGAATGCCGACGGCCAACGCACGCCCTTCAATGTGCGCCCCAACGGCCTGGCGCAAGACGTGCCCCTGGTGGTGCTGGTGGACAAGGGCAGCGCCAGCGCGTCGGAGATTGTCGCAGGCGCCATCCAGGACCGCGGCCGTGGTATTCTCGTCGGCGAGACCACCTTCGGCAAGGGCACGGTGCAGGACTGGCGGCGATTGGCGAACAACCAGGGCGGGCTGCGGCTCACCACGGCGCGCTGGCTGACGCCGCGTGGGCGGTGGGTCCACGGTCAGGGCATCGCGCCAGACGTGGTGGCGACACGGACGGCCGACGATCGGGTGGCGGGCCGCGACCCGCAGCTGGAGCGCGCCGTGCAGCAGCTGTTGGGGTCGGGCCAACCGTGACGACCTTCATACTCTCACCCAGTTCTAAACCGTCTCTCACGCGAAGCTCAGTTCAGTATGGTATGAAGAAGTGTCGATAGTTTATGTTGGGGGAGTGAGACGTGGGTTACCGTATTGATGCCTCATCCTCGCTGGCGGCGTCCGAACGACGCGCTCCGCGCCTATCCCTGGCCCTGGCCCTGGGTGGCGTACTCCTGCTGGTCGCGCTGAGTGCGGGACTGGGCGCGGCGGGTGGCTACTGGGTCGCCCGCCGCGAGTTAGCCGCCCAGCCGCCGCTGCCGCCACTGGCCCAGACTCTCTCGCTGAAGACTGACTCGGCGGTGGTGGATGCGGTTCGCCGCGTCAAGCCGGCTGTCGTGACGGTGGTGAATACGTTGCAGCCCCAGGCCGTCGTCCCGCCCGGCTTCGTGCCTTTTGGCTTCGGTCCCATGTTCCGCCAGCCCGACCAGCGCGCCTCGGGTTCGGGCGTCATTCTGGACGCCCAGGGGCACATCGTTACCAACTTCCACGTCGTGGACAAGGCGGCGAAGCTGGAAATCATCTTCGCCGACGGCACGAAGGCGGCGAGCGCTGCGTCCGTCGTTGGCGTCGATCCCTACAATGACCTGGCCGTCCTGAAGATCGATGGCCCTGTGCCCGCCTATGCCGAGCTGGGCGACTCGGCCGCCCTGCAACCGGGTGAGCCGGTGGCCGCCATCGGCAGCCCGCTGGGTGAGTTTCGCGGCAGCGTGACTGTCGGCGTCGTCAGCGCCGTGAACCGCACGCTGGACGTGAATCGCGGCCAGTCGCTGGAGGGATTGATTCAGACCGATGCGGCCATCAATCACGGCAATTCCGGTGGGCCGTTGGTCAACCTGGCTGGGCAGGTGGTCGGCATTAACACCGCGATTCTGCGCGCCGACCCCTCGACAGCCGGCTATGGCATGGCGGCCACCGACCCGGCCGAGGGCCTCGGCTTCGCCATCCCCAGCGCGCGGGTTCGCGACGTTACCAATCAGTTGATCAGCAAGGGACGTGTCGAGTATCCGACGCTGGGGGTGCGCTACCAGGAGATCACGCCCGCCCTGGCCGCCGTGTACAATCTGCCCGTCAGCCACGGCCTGTTTGTGCAGGAGGTCGAGCGTGACAGCCCGGCGGCTGGGGCGGGTATCCAGCGCGGCGACATTGTGACCCAGATCGATGGGGTGGCCCTGGATGAGGATCACTCGCTGGTCAGCGTGCTGATGCGCCATAAGGTCGACGACAAGGTAATGGTGACCCTGTTTCGCAACGGCCAGCGCCAGGACGTCAGCGTGACGCTGACGGGACGGTAGAATTCGTGATGCGTGAAACGTGAAGCGTGAGAACTGTCAAAGTTGTTCACGGTTCCCGCATCACTTACCCCACAGACTCCTATATGACACAGGAGGCTCCGTGTCTCTCTCCTTCATCAAGTACCACGGCCTGGGCAACGACTTCATCCTGGTCAATGCCCTCGATCTGGCCCACCTGGCCGACGCGCCGGAGTTGGTCGTGGCCTTGTGTGACCGGCACACCGGCATCGGCGCCGACGGCCTGGCGCTGGTGCTGCCCACGAGCGATGCCGACTTCTACATGCGCCTGTCCAACAGCGATGGTAGCGTGGCGAAGATGTGCGGCAATGGCATTCGCTGCTTTACCCGCTTCGTCTACGAGCAGGGGTTGTGGGATGGGCAGGGCGAGCTATCGATCATGACCGATAGCGGTCTGCGGACCACGGCGATTATCGACCCGACGCCCGGCCACTTCCTGGTGCGCGCCAATCTCAAATCCCCGCGCCTGGCTCCCGCCGATGTGCCGACGACCCTCGCGCCGACGACCGCCGATGGCCTGGTACTCGACGCGCCGCTGGACGTGGACGGCGTGGCGGTGCGCGTGACGACGCTCAGCCTGGGCAACCCCCACGCCG
>JAHCIE010000497.1 GCA_026129385.1 Anaerolineae bacterium | reverse complement strand
TGGACGAGCGAACCATCCTGCTAGAGTACTACATCGACGCCCAGCGCGCCGTGGTCTTTGTTGCCACCGAAAGCGGGCTGCAGGTCGTGCCGCTGGACGTGTGCGCCGCCGAGATCGAGACCCTCTTACGCAACTGGCGGCTCAATGTGGAGACAAGCAGCTGGGCGGTGGCGCAGCGGCGGCCCCTCGGCAGTCTGGCCGCCACGGCTCGCCGCCTCCTGCAAGCCCTGCACGACAAGCTCCTGCGACCACTGGCCGGATACCTGGCGACCTACGAGCGCGTAGTGATCGTCCCCTATGGTGTTACCCATACGGTCCCCTTCCACGCCCTGCACGATGGGGCGCGCTACCTCATCGAGGGCTGGGACGTATCCTACTGCCCGTCTAGCCGTCTGCTGCAACTATGCGCCCAGGCCGCCGCGCGCCCCCCTAACAGCGCGCTGGTACTGGCCTACAGCCAGCATGGGCAGTTGCCCTACGTGCTAGAGGAAGCGCGAGCTGTGGTCGAGTTGCTTGGCGGCGAGAGCTACATAGAAGCTGAGGCGACGCGCGCCACCTTGCTCGCCCGCCAGGGTCAGCATGGCGTCCTCCACCTGGCCGCCCACGGCGAGCCGCGCCTCGATAACCCAACCTTCGCCCACGTGGCGTTGGCCGACGGCCCGCTGAACCTGTCCGACGTGCTCAACCTGGAGCTAGGGGGCGCGCTGGTGACGTTGAGCGCGTGCGACACCGGGCGGGGCGTCGTCACAGGCGGCGACGAACTGGTGGGCCTGAGTCGCGGCTTCCTCCACGCCGGCGCCGTGACGCTGGTCCAGAGTCTGTGGCAGGTGCAGGATGCCGCCGCCGCCGACCTGATGCGGCGCTTCTATCAGGCCCTACGCGAGGGCCAGGCCAAGAGCGAGGCGCTACGCGAGGCCCAGTTGACGCTGCTTGACAACCACGGCGCGCACCCCTATTTCTGGGCGCCGTTCCAACTCATTGGGGCGGGTGATGGCCCCCCCGCGCTCCATCCCGCGACCTTGCCAGACACGCAGGAGGTAGACCCGTGAAGTCGTATGACGTCGAGCAGAAGCCGATCAACTATGTCCCCAACGAGGTTTGCGTCGTCGTCGCCACTGAGCAGCCCGTGCCGCCGGCGCGGCTGTACGAGGCGGTACGCAGGACACTCAACCCGCTGATCGCCCAGGTATTGGAGGCCGAGCGCCCCAGGTCCCGCGACCAGGATCGCCTACAACGCGACCTGACGCCGACCTTGCTCCGCCAGCGACACAAGCGCGGCGATTCCCGCCGCCAGGTGACCCTGGAGCCGCTCCGCCGCCTGGATCGGGTGGACCAGGGCACGGCGCTAAGGCCATACCTGCCTTTGCCCGTGGCCGACGGCGAGACGCGAACCCTGCTGTTCTACGCCATCCAGGCCCCACGCCCCGATGGCCAGCGAGACGACTACGTTGGCCGGGTGGGGGTCGTGCGGGAGTTGGTCTTGCTGCTCAACCGCCACGCGCCGCGCTGGCAGCCACCGGCGGTGGACGATGTGGCGTTTCGCGTGCGGAGCGTCGGCCCCAACTGGCTTGGCGTCGGGGGGCCTCACTCGTGCGGGGGGCCGGGCTCTTCGCCCGCGCCAATCCGACCGGGCGACACCCGCCTGCACGCTGAGGTGGACAGCGCGGCGTACCAGGGTGCAGTAGCGAGCCAGGCAAGCGGCGGGGATGTAGTGGTGGCCGTGCTGGATACCCGACCGTCCAACGACGCCCTGGAGCGCGCGGCCAACGCGAAGCGGAATCCGCGCCTGACAGAAGTCGCCAGCCATGTTCTCAGCGAGGCGACCCTACCCATGAGCGAAGCCTACTTCGCCGGGTTGCCCGAGGTCGATCCCAACTACAACGCCGACCCCGACGACGCCACGCGCGACTTCCACATCCCCATCAGCGACCACGGCCTGTTCGTGGCGGGCATCATCGCCGATTTCGTGCCCGCCTCCAACATCCACCTGTACCGCGTGCTCAACGAGTATGGGACCGGCGACCTGTACTCACTGGCCACCACCCTCTGTAGTCTACCCGACATCTATCTCAAAGATCGACCGCATCGCCGCCTCGTGGTGAACCTGAGCCTGTTCATCGACGTGCCGGCCGGCGACCGCCGCCTGAAACGCTGGCTGCCCAATAGCCACCGCGCCCCGCGCCAGATGCTGAGCCGCTGGGAGGCGACCTGTCGCCTGCTGGACCCACTGGATGCCAGCCTCCACGACGTGATCGACTGGTTGACCCGCAGCTATCCCGGCCAGATCCTCATCGTCGCGGCCGCCGGCAATGACTTCAGAGGCGGACAGGGCAACCGCCCCCAGACGCGCCCGCCGGCGGCTTACGAGGGGGTACTGGGGGTGGCGGCCGTCAACGCCGACGCCCAACCGTCGTTGTACTCGAACAAGGCCGACATAGGCGGCCCGCGCAACGGCGTGGCGATTTATGGCGGCGACGCACATATCGATCTCGGCAACCCGGTCGGAGAATTACAGGTGGATGAGTCTGCGCCGCCGAAACCGCCCATCGACGCCGTGGTAGGCATCTACAGCGCGCAGCATTTCCCCGACGGCGCACCCAACCGCACAGGGCTGGCGTACTGGTCGGGCACCTCCTTCGCCACACCCTTCGCGACAGGTATCGCGGCCCGAACCTGGGCCGCGAACCCAGGCATGACCGCGCATCAGGTACTGACGACGGTGGTGGGCTTCGGCGCGCTCCTCGGCAACGCCGCGGATCCCGACGGCCCCCTCGACGCGCCGACCATCTTCCTCAAGCAGGTCTAGCGGACGAGAACCTCTGGGATGACGAGGATGCAGTCGGGCAGCGCCACCACCAGCCGATAAGCGCCCGAGGGGAGCGGGTCGAGGGGCAAACCGCCCCCCGCATAGAGTTGGGGGACCCCCGCG
>JAHCIE010000496.1 GCA_026129385.1 Anaerolineae bacterium | reverse complement strand
TCCAGCTGCCGCCCGGCGGAACCGTTCGCCTCGTCAGTGATCGCCCGCCGGGTCCGTGGTGGGTGACGACCCCGCTGGCCGCCTGCCCCGGCGGGGCCGAACTGCGCCTGACGGCTGAGGACTTCGGCTCGCTGGGCATCTCCACGGTCGACTTCCGCTGGTGATTGGGGGAATCGATCGTCGACGGCCGCGCCTCGCAGTGTCATGATCGCCCCGGCTCCGCCACACCCGCTGCGAGCAGCGACTCCCGCCCCACAACTCCTGTGAGCCACAGGGGCGGCGGCAGGTCGAGGCGGCGGGCAGCCCAGGCCAGGCAGACCGCCAGCTGCTGGCGCTGGAAAGGGCGTAGACGCGGCAGCCCCTCGATATCCGGCCGCCAGGCGTGGTAGGCGAAGAATGCAGCCAGCCACGCTACCGAGGCGTCCAGCGCGTCGCCACGGAGCGGGCTGCGTTCGCCGTACCAGGCCATCACCTGCTCGGCGGCCGGGCCACCCTCGACGGTCACGCTCTGGGCGAAGGCGGCCGCGTCCAACTCCGGCGGCCCACTGGCGACGTGGGGCCAGTCCACCAGACGCAGCCGTCCATGCACCCAGCGCAGGTTGTCCGAGCGCACATCGAAGTGCAGCAGGGCATGGGGCGGTGCGACGTCGGGCAGGCGGCGGCTCGCCTGCGCCAGGGTCGGAAGCGCAGCCTCTAGCCAGCGCCCCGCCGCGTCATGCTGATCTCCCGCCATGTCCACCACGCCCCGCAGGCTCTCCGTCTCCATCCCGCGCCCCCATAGCGCGGCCATCGGTGTGAGCAGCGATCCCGGCTGCGGCAGCCAGTCGGGGAGCGATGCGCCGAGGGTGGACGTGTGAAAGTCGGCCAGAGCCTGGGCGACCCGCCTTGCCAGGCCAGGCATCCACGGCGGCGCGCTCTTGGGGCCGAGATCTTCCAGCAACATCACGTCCCAACCAGCGCAGTGGATCGCGCCATAGAAGGTCGGCGCCCAGGGTCCAATCAACTGATCGAGTTCGCTGTAGGCCCGCTCCTCGCGCGCGTGGGCGCTGTGCATGAACTCGTTCGACGCGGGGTTCACAGCCTTGAAGAACGCCCCGCGCCCGTCAGCCAGCCGCAGCCGATACGTAGGCGACGGGCCATAGCCGCCCCACACCCGCGCCCCGCGCCGCACCTGGCTGCCCAGCATCGCCTCCACTGCGTGTCGCACCGCCACAGGCACTGCCCGCCACGGCGGCTTCGGCTCCACTCCCGTCCGCGACATTATCCCCCCCAACGCTCTCCGCCTATGCGGCCGGCTCCGCGACGGAGACGGCGACCCCGGCCTGGTCGTCGGCCGCGTCTTGCAGGCGGCGCGCGCGCAGCAACGCCACGACCGCGCCCAGCGTTACTATCAACCCGGCTATGTTGAACACGGTCACGATGCCCAGGCTGTCTACCAGCACGCCAAACACCACGACAATCGTCATGCGAGTCCCGCCCGCCATCGTCTCCGCCAGGCCAAAGATGCGCCCGCGCACCGCGTCGGGCACGAGTCGCTGCAAGAGCGATGCCTGTAAGGTGCTATAGCCAATCCACGCAAACATCTGCATTAGCACCATCACCAGCACCAACCCGTACAGCCGCGTGTTGGCATAGGGAAAAAAGCTGAAGGCGAACAGCGCGGCAAACATCGCCCACAGCGTCGCATCCCGCCAGCGGCGCGTCAGTCGCGGCAGCGTCAACCCCGCCAGCACGCCACCCACGCCAGCTGCCGTGATCACAGCGCCGTATTGAGCGTCCGTCGCGCCCAGCACGTCCTTGATGAACAGTACCTCCAGGACGTCGAAGGACACCATGCCTGCCACCATGAACAACTCAACCGTGAACAGGGTCTTGAGGGCCGGACTCGTTACCAGGGCGCGCCAGCCCTCGCCCAGGTCGCGGCGCACCGACGCGGCGGCGTGGCGCAGTGACTCGTGGGCCTGCATCGCTGGCTTGGGCGCGACAATGCGGCTGGCGAAGACCGCGCTGAGGGCGAAGCTAGCCGCATTGAACCAGAAGGCCGCCGTATAGCCGAAGGCAGCGACCAGCATCGCCCCAACGGCTGGCCCTACGATGAGCATGGCCGAGAAGGTGGCCTGCATGAAGGCGTTGGCCGCCACAAGGCGGTTCTTAGGCAGCAGGTCGGGCAGCAGCGCGGCGCGGGCCGGGTTGAAGAAGGTCAGCGCCAGGCGCGCCAACAGCGCCACGGCGTACACCTGGGGGGCCGCCGTGGCGAAGGGCAGCAGGGCGTAGAGCAGCGCGCTGGCCAGGTCGCTGGCGATCATGACGTGGGTGCGGTGGAAGCGGTCGGCGACCAGCCCGGCGAACGGCCCCACCAGGAAAGCCGGTAAGCCCTGGGCGACGGCGAGCGTGGCGAGGGCCAGGCCGCTACCGCCGCTCAACTCGCGGACGAACAGGAGCATCGCCACGTAGCCCGCCACGTCGCCGACCTGGGAGACGGTGCGCGCCAGCCACAGCCAGCGGAAGCCGGGGTGGTCGACCAGAAGGGGCGCGAAGCGCCGCACGAGGGAGACCATCACGCCACTACCTCGATGATCAGCGATAGAAACTCTTGCAGAAGGGTGGGCACGGGCACAGCGTACGCCTCGCGGCCCGCCGCGTCGAGGGTCGAAACGACACGGTACCAGCCCAGGGCGCTACTGAGGGAGGCCAGCGGGCGCGACAGGGCCAGCGCCGCCCGCAAGACCTCGTGCGAGGCGTAGCCCCGCCAGGGGGCCAGGTAGGCGTCGTCCAGCGGGTCGACTTGAGGGTCGTTCTCGTCCAGCCCCAGGCTCATCTCGGCGCTCACACGCACCGTGCGCAGCGAGTAGAAGGGGTGCGACAGGACGCTGTCACCCCAATCGAACACGACAGCGCGGCCGTCGCGCAGGAAGATATTGCCGTCGTGGAA
>JAHCIE010000495.1 GCA_026129385.1 Anaerolineae bacterium | reverse complement strand
GAGGCCGCCCTCATTGCGGCGTTGGACGCCGGTCGATTGGCGGGGGCGGCGCTGGACGTGTTCGAGAAGGAGCCGTTGGCCGCCGATCACCCGCTGCGCCGCCATCCGAAGGTCATCGTTACGCCCCATCTGGGCGCGTCAACCCTCGAGGCGCAACAGGGTGTGGCCCGCGATGTAGCCGAGCAGATCGTGGCGGCGCTGTCGGGGCGGCCCGCCGAGCACGCCGTCAACGCGCCCCTCGTGTCGCCGGAGACGCTGGAGTTCCTTGTCCCGTACCTGGACCTGACGGAGCGGCTGGCCCGCTTCTACCGCCAGGTCGCGCCGGGGCGGCTGGAGCGGGTGCGCCTGGTGTACGCGGGCGAGCTGGCTGACTACGACACGACACCCTTGAAGGCGGCGGCCATCCGCGGCCTGCTGTCGGGCCTGTCGGAGGAGCGCATCAACCTCATCAATGCGGGGGTCATCGCCCGACGGCGTGGGTTGGAGATTGTTGAGGAGAAGAGCAGTACAGTGCGCCAGTTCACGTCCCTGGTGACGCTGGAAGCGACCACCGACCAGGGCCGCATGCTGGTCAGTGGGACGGTCGCCCGCGGCGAGCCGCAACTGGTGCGCATCGACGACTACTGGGTCAACATCGCGCTGGAGGGCTATCTGCTGGTGTGCCACAACACCGACCAGCCGGGCGTCATCGGCGCGGTGGGCACGATGCTGGGCCGCGAGAACGTCAACATCGCCTTCATGCAGGTGGGCCGCGACCACCCGCGCGGCCGGGCCATCATGATCCTCGGCCTGGACGATCCGCTGGCCCCTGAGGTCGCCGAACGCCTGTCGGAGACGGGGCTGGTGTACGACGTGCGGCGCGTGCAGGTGTAGCGTGCTTGGCTTCGCTACCGACGCCCCGCCTGTCACCCGCCTGCTCATCATCCGCCACGGCCAGAGCGTCTGGAACCGGGCGGGCATCATCCAGGGCCAGCGGGACATCGAGCTGAGCCTCCTCGGCTTGCAGCAGGCCGAGGCGATGGCGAATCGCCTGCGCGACGTGCGTCTGGACGCCATTTACAGCAGTCCCCTGCTACGGGCGCGGCAGACAGCGGCGGCTCTGGCTGGGTCGCACCACCTGCCCATCCACATCGACGACGATCTGGTGGAGATTCACCACGGGGCGTGGGAGGGGCTGACCGAGGCCGACGTGGAGCGGCAGTTCGGCGACCTGCTCCAGCAGTGGCGAACGCGCCCGGCCACGGTGCAAATGCCCGGCGGCGAGCACTTCCAGGACGTAAAGGCCCGCAGCATCGCCGCTGTCGAACGGATTGCCGCCGCCCACCCCCGCCACACCGTGGCCGTCGTGACCCACGATGTGGTGGTGCGCGCGGTTGTCGCCCACCTGCTGGGCCTGCCCGACGACTACATCACCCGCTTCAACGTCAGTAACACCGGTATCTCGATCGTAGAGCTGGGCGACGACGGTCCCATGGTGGTGTGCGTCAACGACCACGGCCACCTGGATGAGCTGCGGCGGCGCGCGCCGCTTAGTTGACCACTGAATGGAATTCGGTGGCTGCCACAACAAGCCTGCTCGAAACAGGCTGCGGCATCCAGCCTGTGAGGAGCCTCACCTCCCTAACCTGCCTCGGCAGGTTTCCCGTAGCAGACCGCGACTTCCAGTCGGGGCCGCCGCCGCCGCGTTGTTGGCTCGCACTCAGGCCACGGCTTATAATCTAGGCACGGCGTCGCCGCGCCGAACCTGTGCCGTATAGGAGATCTGCGTGAGTCCTCCGTGGAGTGAAGCCGCCAAGCGCTGGGCCATCACGGCTATCGCCGTGCTTGGCGCTGTCTTCCTCTATTTTATCCGCGATACTCTGTTCCCCATTGTTTTGGCCCTTATCCTTGCCTTTCTCCTCAGTCCCGTGGCGAGTTTCGTGCAGCGTCGCCTGCGCCTGCCGCGCTTCGTCGCCGCCAGCCTGGTCTACCTGGCTCTGCTGGCCGTGTTCATCCTGCCCCTGTTCCTCGTGCCCAACCTGGTCAATGCCACGCTCAACCTGATCCCAGAACCATCGCGGATCCAGGAGGTCATTGCCGCGTGGTCGGACCGACTGACGCACCTGGAGGATATGGGCGTGCCGCTACCCATCGCCGCCGCCCTACGCGACAACCTGGATCGCCTCGGCGAGGTGGCTGGCTCCCTCGGTAGCCTGAGCCTGGGCTATCTCGGTCGCGCCACGGCCAGTGTGGCGTCGCTGCTGATTGAGGGCATCTTTGTGCTGGTGCTGTCGCTCTATATCGTGGCCGACACGCCGCGCATCATGGCCTATCTGCGCAGCCTGGTGCCGCAGGCCTATGAGCGCGACGCCGACCTGCTGGCGGGGCAGATCAACGCCGTGTGGGCGGGCTTCTTCCGCGGCCAGTTGGTGCTATCGGTGAGTATCGGTCTGGTCGTGGCGCTGAGCCTGTGGCTGGTGGGCGTCCCGTATGCGGCGGGGCTGGGCATCCTGGCGGGTATGTTGGAAATCGTGCCCAACATCGGGCCTATTCTGGCCGCCGTGCCTGCCGTGCTGCTGGCGTTTTTCCAGGGGTCCATCCGATTTGACATCAGCAACCTGTGGTTTGCCGCGTTGGTCATCGGCCTGTACGTGGTGATTCAACAGGTGGAGAACCACTTCTTCGTACCGCGTATCATCGGCGGCAGCGTCAACCTGCACCCGGCGGCGGCGCTGGTGGGCGTGTTCATCGGCGCGAGTCTGGCGGGCATCCTCGGCATTTTCCTGGCCGCGCCGACGATCGCCACGTTGCGCGTTATTCTTCGCTACGTCATGGCGAAGACCCAGGGCCACGACCCCTTCCCCGACACGATCGAAGAAGCTCCACCCAGACCTGTAGCGATGAAGATAACATAACCATGCGGCGGGGGGCGCGGGGGGGCCCCCCCCGGGGGGC
>JAHCIE010000494.1 GCA_026129385.1 Anaerolineae bacterium | reverse complement strand
CGCCGGCCGCCTCGGCGGCGGGCACAATGTCCAGGAGCGCGTCGGCCGACGGGTGGCCGACGCACAGGTAAGGCATGAGAGCGACGCGACCCTCGCTTCGCAAGCGGGCGAAGGTAGCCGGCAGGCGCGACATTACTTGTTCTCCGTAGGATGGCCGGCGTTGGTCCACGCCGCAAAGCCCCCCAATAGCGCCTTCACATTCGCGAAACCTCGGTCTTGCAGTTGACGCGCCGCACCGGCGCTGGTTTCCTCACGCGGTCAGGTACAGTAGGTGATGATCTCGGCGTTCTGCGGCAGCTCGCTGAAGCGGTTGGGTACGTCTGGCAGCGGCATGTTCACCGCACCGGGAATGTGCGATGCGCTGAATTCCTGGGGCGAACGTGTGTCGACGAACACGACCCCCGGCTGTCCTAGTCTCGCTTGCGCGTCGGCCACCGCGACGCGCGGAATCTCAGGGTTGGGTTGGGTGCGAATCGGGTCCGTGGTGGCGGAGGGTGCGCTGGCCTGGCGCGTCACAATCAGGGCGAGAATGATGGCTCCGACCAGGGCGACGCCGCCGATGGTGAGCCACGTGCCCAGATTGGACTGGTTCGCGTTGGCCTGAGCGCTGCGCCCCTTGCGGCGGTACTCGGCTCGTTTACTCATGTGGTCTCCTTACCTCAAATCTACGATATGCTCGACCGATGGCCCCGTCGATACCAGAACGACGGGCAGATCGAGGAGGGTCTGCACCCGATCGATGAAGTCGCGGGCTTCGTTGGGCAGGTGACTGCGACGCTGTATCCCCTGGGCCCGAGACAGCCGGGCTTCCAGGTTGCTGAGGACGATGCCTGTCGCACCGTTGGCGATGACGGCGGCGCGCGCCAGCGCCGCGTCAAAGTCGGCCGGCAGAGGGTCGCGCCCGATGGGCGTCTCCGTGGCGTCGCCTGCCCTCGGCATGAGCGCGGTGAGGACCAGGTAGACGTCGGTTACCAGCGTTCGACCGACGCCCGTGTCCACGCACGCCTGCTGAGCGGTGGTGTCTCGCGGGGCCGCATTGTCGGCTGTGCTGTATAGGGGTGAGCGGCTGAAGCCGCCATCGGCCTCCATGAGGGCCGAGCGCCCACCGCGCACGGCGACGTTGAACTCCAGGGGTACATCTGTCAGGAACGGCTCCAGGGCGGCGATGTCGGCGGCGCGCTTGCGACCCTCCCCCACCCGACAGAAGCGGTCGATGCCAACGCGGTCGGCGACGCCGAGACGCTCGATCTCGTCCAGCAGGTCGCCTGCATTCATGGTGGCGCCCGGCCCCACGAGCAGCCGCGTGTCAGGCTGGACGAAGGCGCACGACAGCCAGTTGGTCGTGCGGGGCTGGCCGTTCCACTCGATGGTGTGGGCGGTCGCGCCGGCGGCGCGGGCCGCCAGCATAATCTGGTCGGCCAGGGCCAGGTAGGCGGCGATCTTGCCCTTCGGCTCGCCGCCCTGCCCGCCGACAATGATAGTGAGGCTCATACGCAGTCTCGCCTTCGCTACGGCGCTCGGCCCGCGCGGGGTGGCGGATGTGACCATCCGCCGTGAGCGCAAGGGTTCGGCCTCAGGGTTGTGGCAGGGAGTTGCCCGCCGCGAACAGGGCCAGAATTGCGATGCTGTTGATGGTCGCGTGCAGAATGATACTCGACCACAACGAGCCGGTGCGTTGGTACAGCCAGGCCAGCAGCGCGCCCAGGCCGAACAGGGCGGGCAGCGCCAGCGGCTGTAAGTGGGCCAGGCCAAAGATACCCGCGCTGAGGGTGATACCCCAGAACTCGCCGAGGCGGTCGCGGAAGGCCGGGAACATGAAGCCGCGAAAGAAAATCTCCTCCGTCAGCGGGGCGATGAGTCCGGCCGCCAGAAGGGCCAGGAACAGACCTGCCGCGCCCTCGCCGAACAGGGGCAGTGGGTTAGGCTGAGCGCGCAGGCCGTAGCGCATCAGGAACAATCCCCACATTCCCGTGATGGTGTAGCCAACGACCAGGGCCACGAAGACCAGGCCGCAGCCGGGCAGCGTGGTGAAAGGGCGCAGGCCCAGCGCCTCGCGGCCGACGCCATATTTGCGCAGACCCCACCACCAGACGGGGATAAGCAGCGACAGTTGGAAGATGATGATGAGCAGGCCCGCCAGCAGGCGCGTCGCGCCGCTCATCGACGGCGCTTCCGTGCGTGGATCGCCCATGAGCTGCCGCGAGGCAAAGGCGACGGCGTAGAAGCTCAGGGGAACTAGCAGACCAACGAAAACGTCGCGCAGCGTCCAGGGCACGGGCGGCGGTGGCCCCCAGCCCGTCGCTATTGGGGGCTGGGGCGCGGTCTCAACCGCGACGGGGACGCTGGGCGGGAAAGGCGGCAAGGCCGGTGGCGGGTTGGACATGCGCGTGGGCTAGGCCTCGACGCCGAGGGCGGTGGCGACAGTTTGCAGGTCCTTGTCGCCGCGCCCCGACAGGTTGACGATCATCACGCCGTCGCGGCCCAGTTCCGGCGCGAGCTTGATGGCGTGGGCGATAGCGTGGACCGACTCCAGCGCGCCGATGATGCCCTCGGTGTGGCATAGAGTCCGGAATGCGGCCAGAGCTTCGTCGTCCGTGGCGTAGGTGTATTCGGCGCGACCCAGGTCGCGCAGGTAGGCGTGCTCCGGCCCGACAGCGGCGTAGTCCAGGCCGGCTGAGATGGAGTGCGTCAGGGCGATCTGGCCGTCGTCGTCCTGGAGGACGTAGGTCTGTGCGCCGTGCAATACGCCCAGGCGGCCCAGCGCGGGGTCGGAGAAGCGGGCCGCATGTTGACCGCTGGCGATGCCGTGGCCGCCTGCCTCGACGCCGACCAGACGTACATTGTCTTTCAGGAAGGGATAGAACAGGCCGATGGAGTTGGAGCCGCCGCCGACGCAGGCGATGAGCAAGTCCGGCAGGTGGCCGATCTGCTCCAGCGCC
>JAHCIE010000493.1 GCA_026129385.1 Anaerolineae bacterium | reverse complement strand
CTGGACAACACGGCCTTCGAGGGTTGGCAGGCGCGGCTGATCCTTCGACTTGAACGACAGTCCGTCGATGATGCCAACAACGTGGCCCACCGTCGCCTCGTCCACACCCTGGTCTCGCAGCCAGCCCGCCGCCGCGCGGCCACTGGCGCTCTCATCCCCGCTAAACTTGAAGTCCTCGATGTCGTGCAACAGCGCAGCCAACTCTACGAGGCGCACCTCCGCGCCCTCGGCCTCGGCCAGATGTCGCGCCATGCGCCACACCCGCTCGACATGCCACCAGTCGTGCCCCGTCGCCTCGCCCACCATCTGGCTCTGCACCCACCCCGCCGCCGCATCGATGAGGTCGGCCGTTATTCCCGGCTGCTCAGCAGCCTTGCTTTCCTGGCCGTTCGACGATTCATTCATACCCCAAGTTCGACCAGCGCTGCGCGTTCGCGCGGCAAAGCCACCTCTGCGTCATCAATCTCGGTGTGCCAGGCCTTCTCCCACTCAGCGCTGATCCAACCTGCGTAGCCAACCTTGCGCAGCGAGGCGACGAAGTCACGCACCGGTGCGTCGCCTGTACCCAGGGGCATCGGCGTCCAGCCGCTGTCTGTCGGGCGACCGTCCTTCATGTGGACGTGCAAGAGCCAGGGCATCAGACGCTCACCCACCTCTGGCGGCTCCCCCGCCAACCAACAATTGAACCAATCCCATATCGCCCCCACGGATGGGTGGTTGACCCAGGACAGCACACGAGCAGTGGCCTCAGCGCTGGCAAAGGCGTCATGGGTCTCCAGGCCGAGGCGCACCCCGACGCGCTCCGCCTCCGGGGCCAACCGCCCCAGCGTATCAGCCGCCTGAGCCTCGGCATCCTGGCGAGATTGCCCTTCGAAGCGCCCGCCGTAGACGCGCAGCAGGGGCGCGCCGATATCGGCGGCCACATCGAGCATCTGACGCCCCATGTCCAGCGGGACGGCGGGGTCAGGGTCGGCCACCTTGACATCACTACCCAGGCCCACCAGGGGCACACCCGCATCCTCGAAGGTCTGGCGGACTCGCTGCCGCGCCGTTGGCGACAGCGTCGGCGGAATAGTCGCGCCATCAAGGAAGCGCAGTTCCAGCCCCTCATAGCCGTACTCGGTCACCGCCGCCACCGCCCGGTCCAGGCTCCAGGTAGGACAGGCGAGGGTCGAGTACGCCACTCGCCAGACGTGCGTTGTTTCGGTCATGTACCTCTCCTATGGCTGGCTGGCAGCGACAACAGCCTCGTTGGCCGCCCGCACCCAACTCAACCGCTCCTCCGACAATAGCCCCCAGTTGTAGTAGAACACTCCCCGCGCCCCCGCCTGGGTTCCCACTACCGCCCGCGCCACTAACCCCGCCCGCGTCGGGCTCAGGGCGTGCCCTACGTTGAGAGCCAGGCTGAAAGGCAGATCGCCCGCCAGCAGCTGATACTGGTTCAGCTCGGTGATGACCTCCCGTGGCTCTGCATAGTAACCGAGCACCATCGCACCATCGGCCACCGCACGCAGGTCGGCGAGGTGGACGCCGAGCGCCCACGAGCGAGCGATGGGCCGAACACCGGTGTTGGGGATAACCTCTAGTCGCGCACCGCCCTCGGCCGCCGCGACTCGCATCTCGGCCAGCAGGCTCATGACCGTCGCGATGCGGACCTGGCTATACGCGGCCAGGCGAGGTCGCTCCACCAGCGTCGAGCCCAGGACTTCCGCCCCCACCCCCGCCACGCCCGCCGTACCATCGTTCATCAGCCCGCGCAGCATAGCCCGCGTGTCATCGGCCGCGCCCACCACATCCACGCCGGCCGCCTCAGCCCGCGCCACGCAGGCCGGGCAGAAACACAGCGTCAGCAACCATTGTAGCACGGGGTTCATAGCAAGCAAGCTGATATCGTGATGGCCGCCGTGGAGGGCCGGCATGAAGGTCGCGCTCTCCAGGAGCACGGTATGGGGCTGGACCTGGTGGCACACGTCGCGGACCAGGCCGACGGCATACGCGCGAACACGCGCCTGGGAAGGGCACAGGCTGAAAGAGTAGGCGTCCTCCATGATATTATGGCACGTCAGGTCGGGATGAGCGCGTCCCAGCGCCGAGGAATGCAACACGACGAGCCACACGTTGAACTGCATTCCCAGGCGCGCGCAGGCGTCGGCCGCCCGGCGCAGAATGTCAGCGTCAGCGGTGGCCGTATCCACGACCGGCCACGGCCCCTCCGGCGGGTAGGCCGCCAGATCGGGGTGAAACATGGCCGCAGCGTCGGGGCGCTCAACCACGTAGGAGCGCAAGCCGCGCGGGGTCAGCAGCGTCGCACTGTGATAGCTGCCCGCCAGGGCGACGGCGTTGCAAGCATAGCTGTCGCGCATGGTCGTGAGCGTCGCCTCGACCGGCGCGTCCGTCAGGTCCCACGGATACGTAAAGAACCCGCGTACGGGGGCGGATGTGGGCATGGTTTGTTCCCCTGGGCGGTACTTCGCGCCTGTGCATCAATAGTGGCCAGAGCGACCTGCGCCCCCTCGTGGTGGGTGATCGGTGGTCGGTGGGCACGCTGGTGATCGGCCCCCCGACGAAGATAACGTGGCGAGTTCGCCCATTGTCACGAATGGACAGCGGGCACGGCTTTGGCTATACTCCCGTTCATGGCGTCCCTCACTCCCCGCCCTATTCTCATGGATGTCGACCCCGGCGTCGACGATAGCCTGGCCCTGCTGCTGGCCCTCCGCTCACCTGAGCTATGCCTGATCGGCGTGACGACGGTCTTCGGCAACCACACCATCGCTACCACCACCCGTAACGCCCTCGATGTACTCGCCCTGGGCGGACGGCCCAACATCCCCGTCGCTGTCGGCGCGGCCGGGCCGCTGGCCGGCGAGTACGCCGCGCCGCGTGCCGTCGTCCACGGCGACAACGGGCTGGGTGGGGCGAGTCTGCCGCCATCGGCTACAACGCCGCTGGGCATTGACGC
>JAHCIE010000492.1 GCA_026129385.1 Anaerolineae bacterium | reverse complement strand
TCAAGACTCTGAAAGCCGAGTTTTGCCGTTAAGTGGGGCGCGAGGCCAGCCGACGCGCTAGTCAGCGCGCGGCTCGGCCGGGGCGGGCTGTGAGGCGGGGGGAGCCGTCAGGCGCGTGATGAGCCAGGCCAGGCTTTCCCAGGCTACCCAGCACGTCAGCAGGGCCATCAGCGGCACGAGGGGCAGCCGATAGCGCACTTCCATGTGGAAGACGAGGCCCATGAGCACCTGGGCCAGGATGGTCAGGTACAGGAGGGAGCGGGCGTGGAGGGCGCGGCGGGGAAATAGGATCAGGCTGAGCAGGGTTCCCCAGCCCAGCAGTGGCCACAGGATCGGGTCTTCGGGCGTGGGCATCACCACGTCGGACACCTTGTAGCCCTGGCGTGCGGCGGTGAACTCTTCGACCTGGGTCGCCACGATGCGCGGGATGTCCTGGGGGTAGCGTTGCAGATACTGGATGGCGATCTGGCGGAAGAGCGCCTGCTCTTCTAGCTCGCCCAGCTCCAGGTCCTGAATCTCCTCCTTGCTGCGCAGGAAGGCCGGGTCGGTCAGCCCGTCGGTGCGGTCGATGCCGTGGTAGAAGGTGAAGCCGCTGTTGGAGGAGATGAGGACGAGCTTGCCGTGAAACTGGTAGTTGCGCACGACGACCGGCCCGATGGTCAGCAGCAGACCCAGGCCCAACGCGATGAGGGCCTGGAGGGGGCGGCGGCGGAAGCCGGGGATGAACCATAGCCAGATGACCAGGAAGAGCAGGAAAGGTAGCAGCAGCACCGGGCGGGTCAGGTTCGCCAGGCCGAGGACCACGCTGGCCGCGAAGAGCAGCCAGAGCTTGCCATTGCGCCCCCATAACAGCAGGACCAGGGCGGCCAGCATCAAGAAGATGAACAGGGTCTCCGACATCAGTCGCGTGACGAACTCGATGAGGAACGAGCATTCGGCGACGATGAGGGCGGCGGCCAGGCCGACCCAGCGATTGGCCAACTGACGCCCCAGGACGAAGGTCAGCACGGCGATGAGCGCGCCGACGACGGCCTGCGCCATGCGCACCGCCTCGAAATCGCGACCCTCGAAGTAGTAGATGGTCCCCATGAACAGGGCGTATAGGGGCGGGCGGTGGGTGAACGAGCCGAGGGGATGCCAGGGGAAGTACTTCTCGCGCGGCTCAGCGCCCTCGCCCTGGGACCAGGGCCAGGCGTAGCGGTCGTAAAGCCGCTCCTCGCTCTGGATGGGCGTGTCGTAGCTCTGGGCTGCCTGCACGCGCGGCACGAGGGCCACGACCAACACAAGCAGCGCCAGGGCGAGGTCGAGAATACGCCCGTGGCGGGGCGTTAGCGAGGGGAATGGTGCGTCACTCATCGGCATGCGTCTCAGCAAGGTGGGGGGGGCCGCTGGCCGCCGCACTTCCTATTGTCGCCGATTCGCCCCATCCTGTCCAGCCTGGGCTTGGCGATGGCTACGCCCCCCCGTGCCGTCCATACCTTAGCCCCCACGGCGCGCCACGCGCAGTGTCCCGATGGGGGCCTGTCCCAGCACGTTGCCGTCGTGGCTCTCCACCTCCAGATACAGCTCCAGGTCGCCTGTCGGTGCGGTCGCGGGCAGCGTCAGCGCCTGGTGGCCGATGGTGGTCGCGCCCGGCGACCAGTCCTTCAGCGGGGTCAGGCCGAAGGTGTCCAGGTCCAGCCGTGTCTCGGCCACCGCGCTACCCTGCTCGTCGATGGCCGCGAGGCGCGTGCTTAGCCCAGGCTCGGGCCTGGCGGCCATCGCGAGGGCGAGGGTCAGCGGGGTCGTTCCACCCGGTTGCGCCGAGGGGCTAGCCAGGAGCGTCACGTTCAGCGGGCCTACCGCCACCGACGGTGGGGCGACGGTCGCGCCCTTGCGCCGATACAGGGTGTGAAGCTGTCTCTCGCGCGCCAGCACGGTGACCGGCTCAAACCCCTCCTCCACATAGCGCAGAAAAGTATCGCGGTCCTTCAACTTCTGGAAAGTCTGGCCCGGCCCGTCCGTCGCCAGCAGAATCCAGTTGACGTCCTGACGCTCCATCTCCGGCACGAGACGCGCCGCCGTGATCTGGCCGCTCTCCGTCGCGCCCTTCGACAGGGATGCGGCGGTAGGCGTCGTGGGGCGCTGGATATAGAAGTTGACGCCGGAGTTGTCGGCGGCCAGGGGCGCGCCCGGTGGCACGACCGCATTGAGATAGGCCATCAACCGCCAGCTGCTATCGTCGACGCCCTTGTTATCGTCGTAGCTGTCGCGCCGCCAGGGAGCCAGCACGGCCACCGTCACGGCGATGGCGATGACGCGCCCCCAGCGGCCGGCGCGCGCCGGGTCAAACAGGGGTTCCAGCAGCCCCGCTGCCAGCAAACACACGGCGGGGGCCAGGTAGACGGTGTGGCGCAGGAACAGCTCGCGGCTGAGGAAGACGAAGGCGAGGGCCGTCGGCAGTTGCCAGGCCAGCACGGCGCGCAGACCGCGCTCGCGGAGGGCCAGCGCCGCGCCCACCAGAGCCAGTACCAGTACGCTGGTGTACTCGTGGAAGTAGCTGACCAGGAACTCCAGCCCCTTCTGGGCGGTCTCCCAGTGGCTCAGGCCTGTGCCCTGCATCAGGTGGTGGCCGAGGATGGCGCCGTACGTCTCTGGCGCGATGAGCCTGAATACGCCCATCACGCCCAACACAACTGCCGCCGCCGCGCCACCAACCACCGCGCCATCCACGATGACCTCGCGCCAGGGCCGGAAGCGGCGCGCGCCCTCGTAGGCGAGGAAGAGGAACACGCCCAGCAGGGTCAACGCGCCGAAGAGCTTCATCAGCACGGCCAGCCCCAGCACGACGCCCGCCCCGGCCAACCCCCAGCGGTGGCGGCGATCGTAGGCGACGATGAAGGCGTATAGGCCGGTCGTCTGCATCGCCAGCATGAAGGCCTCGGGCCGGTACAGGCGGGCCATGTCCACGACGCGGGGGTAGGCCAGGAACAGGGT
>JAHCIE010000491.1 GCA_026129385.1 Anaerolineae bacterium | reverse complement strand
TGGTGAACGCGGGCGGCATCTGGGTCGACGAATCCGCCTTCCGCGACGGCAACCAGGTGTGGGGCCGCGTCGTGGAGGACATCCCCAACTTCAACCGCGAGCTGGTCGCCGCCATCGAGGAGTGGGCCACGGCCCGCCAGCCGGTCTAGCGACCACCGACCACCGACCGCCTCCCTCAGCCGTTGGCTGGCGGGCCGAGCGGGGGCAGCGCACGCTTGAGGCGGGTGCGCCCGCCCTGCGCCCACAACGTCACCCCCTGGATGACGAGCGCGACGGCAATGGCGGCCCCGAACGCGCCGGCAATGTGCGCGTCATCCAGGAGCATACCGAGGACCAGGAAAAAACCGGCAAAGCTAAACAGGCCGTACAACAGGCCGCGCAACACCTCTACGGCCGGTTCCGGCCCCTGATGGCGATGCGCGAAGACGGCCAGGACCGTGGCAAAGAGGGGGAAGGGCGCCAGTAGCCCCGTCAGACTCGCGCCGAGGGCCGAGGCGCTCGCCGTCAGCAGCACAACGAAGGTTGTTGTGACCACCATGCGCGCCGGAATATCCCAGCGAGGCGGCGCGACTCGTTCCTTGCGGGTCTGCGCGGCGGCGGGCGGCATCAGACGCAGCGCAACCAGCAAGCCGAGCACGACGAGCAGGAAGCGCGCCAGCAGCGGGAGATCCGCACTCTGCAGCACGAGGGTCGCTACCAGGAAGCCGAGACAGGCGAAGAGCAGCGCGTGCGGCCAGCGCCAGCGCAGGGCAGTGTGACTATAGGCGAGGCAGAACGCCGCCTGCGAGATGGCCCCAACCAGGGTAGCGGCGGCGACCGAACTGGCGAAGTGCGCGCCGTGGCTGAGCGCCAGAAAAAAGACGATGGGGCCTGACGTGAGGGGCAGCGCCACCAGCCAGCCGCTGACCCCCGGCCCCCAACGCCGTCCCGCCAGACTGGCGGCCCCCACCAGCATAGGCGTCACAACGAGCTTGATGAGCAGGCTCTCCATCGTACTGTCAACCTTCAACTTCCCCCTCGAACCCATAGGGGCGCGTCCAGCGGCCGGGTAGCGCGACCAGCGTCGCGTTCGCCCGGCCACGCGGCGTCAGCACGCTGACCGTCGCCCCATCCTCAGCGCACGAGGCGCGCACGTAGCCCAGGCCGACAGGCGGGTCGCCCAGCGGCGAGAAGCTCGTCAGCACGCCCACCGAGTCCATCCCCATCTGAAGCGACACACCCGGCGCGGCAATGACCGGCGCGGCGAAGCGCAACCCCATCAGGTGCTGCTTCAGCTTCTGGTACGTATCCAGCCGCGCTACGACCTCCTGGCCGATGTAGCAACCCTTGGTGAAGCTGACCGCGCCCAGCAGCCCCGCCTCCAGCGGATTATACGCCTCGGTGATCTCGTAGCCGTAGGCCGGATAGCCCGCCTCGATGCGCAGCGCCTCGTAGGCGCGGTAACCCACCGGCCGCGCCCCCGCCGCCGTCAGCCGCGCCCACAGGGCCGACAGGTGCGGCTCCTCGGCGATGAGGTTGATACCATGCCCCCCCAACGGCGCGCTGCCCGCTACCAGCGCCGCCACATCGCCATTGGGGGCGAAGAAGTACGGCTCGGTGGGTAGCTCGCCCAGAACCGCCTCAGCCAGGGCGCGGCCCTGGGGGCCATACAGCGTCAGCATCCCCGTCGCCGCCGTCATGTCCACCACCGTCACCTGGTCGCGGAAGAAGATGTACTGGCGCAGCCACTGGGCCAGGCGCTTGTCCGCCCCCAACCCACCGACCATCACCACCTCATCCTCCCAGCCATAGACGACCACGTGGTCGATCATGCGCCCGCGCGCATCCGGGAAGACAGTCGCCCGCCCCGACCCCGTCGGCAGCTGGGCAAAATCGTTGGTCGCCATACGCTGGATGAAGTCGAGGTGGTCGTGGCCCGCCAGTTGCAGCCGCGACCACGCCGAGCGGTCCATCACCGCCGCACCCGCCCGCAGCGCGGCGACCTCAGCCTCGGCGGCCCCATAGTCAATGACCACGTCCGCCCCGTTGATCTCCATCGTGCGCGCCCCGCGCGCCATCACCGTCTCTGTCATAACCGCCTCTCTCACACCCCGCCCGGGAACACCCGCCGCAGCAGGGCGGCGGGCTGGCGGCGGAAGGTCGCCCAATCCAGCGAACCGTCCGTCAGGCCCAGCAGCGTCTGCGTCAGCGCGCGGTTGACCGGTGTCGCCATACCCTTGCCCTCGCCCCAGTCCACCACCGCCCCATTCAGATACTCCACCTCCGACTGGCCCTTGCCCCCCGCCAGATCGATGTGCAGCGAGGGCATCTTGCCGCCGCGCCCACCGGCAATCATGCGCGTCAGCACCCGCCGCAGCACGCTCGATGGCGCGGTGGGCACAGCCCACGTCAGCAGCGTCACCCGCAACCCCGGCAGGTCCACCGACGGAATCCCCCATGCCTGCATCACCGCGATGGCCTCGCGCAGAGCGGCCAGTTCCATCTGGAACAGATGCGGGTCGGCGTAAATCTCCTCCGGCGGCATGTCCAGGATCGCCGACGCGGCGTTGCCCATCATGTTGGTCAACAGCTTCGACCACTTCATCGCCAGGTAATCGTCGTATAGCTCGATAGCCGAGCCGGTGCTGCGCAGCGTACCGAACACCAGGCCGGCATCATCCTGCGCGGCCGGCGCAAAGGCCGCCACCCCGAAGCCGCCCTTCTTGCGCGCCTCGATGGCCCCTGGCCCCGGCACGCTCACCGGGATGGTCACCGTGACGGCCACGATGCGATCGCTGGCGAGGGCGGCCGCGGCCGCCTCCTCACTCCCGAACCCGTTCTGGAACGTGGCGACAGGCGGCGGCGCGCTGAAGGCGGCCCGAATCTCCGCCACCGCGCCTGGCACGTCGTAAGCCTTGATAGTCAGGGCAATCCAGTCGTACTCGCCCATCGCCGCCGCCGTGGCGACCGACGCCGCCAGGCGTGGCGACTGAATCGTATACTCTGCGCCGTCCGTGAGC
>JAHCIE010000490.1 GCA_026129385.1 Anaerolineae bacterium | reverse complement strand
CAAGCGCATCGACATCCGCGACCGCGAAGGCCTGCGCCGCCTGGCTGAGCAATAGATCTATCCAGAACGACAAAGGACCAGGGACCAGGGGCCAACACGGATATAACCCTGGCGCGTGGTCGTTCGTCTTTGGTCTCACCGGGCAAGCCGCCTACAATCTAGACAGTTACTCCCGTCCATCATCAGCAGGAGCAGTCGCATGGGCAATTTTTGGGACCCTTTGCAGCGCGTCACCCGCCTCAAGCGGGCAGATGCGGGCCGCGAGCATACCGGCGGAACCGATCGGCTCCCGCCCGGGCAGGTGTTGACGCTCAAGTTCCCCGTGCTAACCTTCGGCGAGACGCCCTCGATTACACCTGAGAGCTGGCGCTTCCAGGTGTGGGGGCTGGTGGAGGAGCCGAAAGACTGGTCGTGGAACGAGTTCCTGGCCCTGGGCAAGCAGACGCAGACATGTGACATCCATTGCGTTACTCGCTGGAGCAAATTCGACACCACCTGGACCGGCGTGCCCTTCAAGGCTGTTATCGAGCAACTCCGTCCCAAGCCCGGCGCCGACTTCGTTCTCTTCCATAGCTACGGTGGCTACACGACAAATGTTCCCCTGGCCCAGTTACTACGCGACGATGTGTTGTTCGCCTATGAATATGACAGCCAGCCGTTGCCGCGCGAGCACGGCGGCCCGATGCGTGGCCTGCTACCCCATCTATACCTGTGGAAAAGCGCCAAGTGGGTTCGGGGGATGGAGTTCATGAGCCAGGACCGCCCGGGCTTCTGGGAGATGTACGGCTACCACATGTTGGGCGGCCCGTGGGACGAGCAACGATTCTCATAGGCACCATCAATCCACCGCGCGGATGGATGGTCGCCGCCCTGCCCCACACGTAACCTATCGGGCCATGTCAGCTATCTCAGGCTACCCCCTCCCAGAACTGGACGCACGCTGCGCCAGGGGCCGTCGCGCCGCCGACTCGCTCGCCTGGCACGCCGTCCCCATCGAGGGGCAGAACTACTACCTCGTCGCTGTGCTGATTGGCAACCAGCGCCCACCGCCCATCGGGTGATACGCCGAAATGGCGCGGCCACTTCCCGCCGCACGACACGATAGCCAGGCGGGTAAGCTCCCCTGTGCCGTCAATGGCGAACACAGCCAGGCTGTCGTGGCCACGATTGGAGACGTAGACGCAGCGGCCGTCAGGCCCGACCTGGATGTGGGCAATGTAACTCTCCGGCGCGTTGGGCGGCACGCTGCGTACGACCTGCCGCTCCCTCAGCGCGCCCGTTTGGGGATCAAAGTCGTAGGTGGCGACGGTATTGTCCAGCTCGTTGCCAACGTAGAGCGCCCGCCCGGTGGGATGCCAGGCCACGTGGCGGGGCCCCGCCCCCGGTCGCGCGGCCCCGCGGCCGACCTCGGTCAACGTGCCCGCCGCGTTATCGAAGCGATACACCACCAGTGCATCAAGCCCCAGGTCGGCTACAATGACGAAGGGGCTATTGGGCGCAAAGGTCGCCGAGTGGGCATGGGGACCTTCTTGCCGCTGAGGGTTGATGCTATGGCCGGCGTGCTGCACAAAGCCGCTCATCGCCCCCAGCGAGCCATCGACCCCCACGGGAAAGACCGCCACGCTGCCCGACGTGTAGTTACTCACCACCAGCCAGCGGCCCGTCGGATCCAAGGCCAGGTGGCAGGGATGATCGCCGCGCGTATCCTGGCGGTTCAGCCACCGCGCCGCCCATGGCTCATGCGCCACGGCGGCCGCCGCCACACCGCCGCCCGCCCTCTCAGCAGCCTCGCTCGTCTCACTGGTGGCATACAGCCAGCGGCCGTCAGAATGAAGGGCCAGGAACGACGGGTTGCGGATCCCGGGCAGCGCGCCGAGGGGCGTCAGCGTGCCCGTCATCATGTCGAAGCGAAATGCCTGGATGCCCGGCCCATCGGCAGGCGCATAGCCGCTGACCAGCACAAGGCGGGAGTTGGGTGGCAGCATCGGAGTCCTCTTTGTCGGTGTAGCAAGACGGCAACATATTACTGTGGAGCGACGGAGGCGACGCAATCAAGGACCAACCTTGTCTACCACTCTACTGATTGATAATCTTCCAACCTCAGCACAGGACTAACTATGCACATCGCCGTCACCGGAGGCAGCGGCCTCATAGGCCGGGCCGTCATCGACCTCGCGCGAGCACAGGGTCACGCCGTCACCAGCATCGACCAGGTACCGCCTACCGCCGAGCACGCCCGCGCCAACGTCCCCTTTGTTCAGACCAACATGACGAACTACGATGACGTGGAGCGCGCACTACGGCGATCCGAGGCCGTGATCCATCTGGCGGCCATTCCCTCGCCCAACGATCACCCCGACTACGAAGTCCATCACAACAACGTCGTCAGTAGCTACAACGTCTTGAGTGCGGCCCAACGCCTGGGCATCCATCGCGTCTGCCAGGCATCTAGCGTCAACGCCATCGGCGCCGCCTTCAATCGCTGGCCTCACTACGACTACTTCCCCATCGACGAAGAGCATCCCACCTACAACGAGGACCCCTATAGCCTGTCGAAGTGGATTTGCGAGCAACAGGGCGACTGCTTTGGTCGGCGCTATGAGCAGATGACCATCGCCAGCCTGCGCTTCCACTGGGTCGTGGCGCACCTGGATGACGTCACCATGTATGTCCCCTATATGGGCGAGGTGCTCGCCAAACAGCTATGGGGCTACACCCTGCTCCACGACGCGGCCCGCGCCTGCCTGCTCGCCCTGACGGCCACCTATAGCGGCCACGAAACGTTCCTCATCATCGCGCCTGACACGATGGTAGACACACCGTCGGCCGAGTTGGCGCGCCAACATTGGCCCGATGTCCCCCTGGTCAAAGGACTGCGCGGCGTTGAAGGCTTCTACGATTGTAGTAAGGCCCAGCGTTTCCTTGGCTGGAAGCACCCCGCCCGCAAATGTCAGGGAATGCGCTAAGGGTTAACGGCGATGGTCTGAAGTGTCGCCCCTCG